>CAZNAF010000035.1:0-23843 GCA_964570925.1 uncultured Anaerolinea sp. | reverse complement strand
CGTTACCAATATGACCGGTTGCGCCAGTAACCAGATTCACTTGTCACTCCTTGAATTATTTTTATCCACACTTATTCTATGAATCCGTCCCCTTTTTGAGAGGTACCTTAAGATAGATTCCAGGTCATATTCCTGTTATATATAAAAAAACCGGCTGGTTTTTGTGCCAGCCGGTTTGTGATAACTTCTGCGTAACTATCCAATTTTTGGTTCGATCAATCCCAGATTCCCGTCACGCCGCTTGTAAAGGACGTTGATCGAATTGGTGTTGACGTTGTAGAAAATGAAGAAATCTTCATGCGCTACAAGTTCCATTTGTTCCACGGCTTCGTTCTCATCCATGGGAATGAGTGTAAAGGATTTCCTTCTTACGATCGCTGCGGGCAGGGCTTCATGGGTTTCTGGCTGAGGCACAACAACCTCGGAAGCCGGGGTGCCGTCACCGCGGCCGCGGGAGCGTTTGCCTTTGAATCGTTCAATTTGCCTTTGCATTTTATCAGTGGCTGAATCGATCGCCGTCAACATATCCGCGTCACGTTCCTCAGTCCTTAAAATAAATCCTTTTCCGGTCAACGTGATCTGGGCGACCTCGCGGTCTTCACGGCTGCGTGCCGACTTGGCATAAGACAGATCAAATTTTGTATTTTCAATTGAGGGCAATAACCTTTCGAGTCGCGGGACCTTTTTTTCGATATATTCTTTAATTCGATCAGTTAATTCCATGTTCTTCACAGCAATTTCTACTTTCTGATCCATGGGTTCCTCCTCATAAAATTAAGAATTTGACGTACAGGTCAAATTTCGGATTTTTCTTTTCGTAAAATTGCCCTGGCAACTGAAAGACAAAAAACGCTTTCAGCGCCCGCTTTAAGCAAGGCAAGGGTGCAGTGATGCATGGTGGCTCTGGTGGTAATGACATCATCAATGACCAATACATGTCTTTTCTCTAGTTTAGCAGGGTTTGCATAAAAAGCATCCATCAAATTCATAAATCTTTTGTTAACATCCAGTGAAGTTTGCTTTTCGGTTTGTTTGACCCTTTTCACACTGGAATCTGAAAATGGGACGCCCAATTTTCGGGCGAGTGGACGAGCGATCCAGGAACTTTGGTTATATCCGCGTTCACGCATGCGGGATTTGCTTAACGGCACGGGTACAATGAGATCAATTTCCCAGCCGGCTTGACTGACCAGGCCTTCCAGAGGCTCGGCAAGAATTGCGCCGACGGCCAGATTTTTGTGATATTTCAGGGAGTGAATGGCCTTTTTTAGCGCTCCGTCAAAAACTGCCCATGAAACCATTTGATTCCATACGGGTGGGGTCTTGGCACATTGCACACAGACGATGCGCTTGTTGCTGATGGGATACCCACACAGAACACATTTGTTTTTTTGCAGGACTTCAATTTGGGAGAAGCAATCTCGACACAAAACCTCATCGCTTAGGCCGCAGTTGCAGCAGCTCGCGGGATAGAGCCAATCCAAGGCTTTCCAGATTACCTTAGAAAGTGTTTCTATATGATTGTTTTTCGGGGATTGAATCGTCACCGTCATGACGCCCCTTTTTATTTTTTACAGTCCGCCCAAGATCCCTGATTGCAATACGGTGAGCACCGCTGGAACGAAAAGAACGATCAACAATGACGGAAAGATCAACAAAGCCAGGGGGATGAGCATTTTCACTGGCGCCTTATGCGCTTCTTCTTCAGCCAGTTGGCGTCGTCTGATGCGCATCTGGTCCGCCTGGATGCGCAAAACCTTTGCCATGCTGACACCCAGCTGTTCACTTTGGATGACGGCTGCTACAAAACTGGTCATTTCCGTGATGCCGATATTATCTGCCATATCACGCAGCGCTTCCCGGCGAAGTTTTCCCAACTGAATTTCCTGGATCACGCGCTGGAAAGACCTTGCCAGTTGTGTATCCCATTTTTCGGTGACCTTAGCCAGTGCGGCATCAAACCCCAAGCCTGCTTCAACACAGATCGTAAGCAGGTCGAGTGCGTCTGGCATGGCTTTACGAATGTTCTTTTGCCGCTTGGTGATCTTTCGAGAGAGCTGGAATTGCGGCATGAAAAAACCGATGAAAGTAAAAATAAGGGTAAATAGGAAAACCTGCCCAGTAGGAAAAGTCCGAATAAGGAACAACATTACGAACAACATGACCCCTCCAAACGCCACTGCCGTGATGAATTGCGAGGAGAGGAACATGGTGGGGTCCATTTTTGCGGGACTGCCCGAAAGCTCAAGTTTTCGTGATATGGTGTTTAGCCAGTTTTGCGGGGTGAATTTCATCGTTAATTCACCCAATTTCCTGGCCAGAGGATAGATGACCCTTTCGGTTAAGGGTTGAGACATCTCAAGTTTTTCGAGGTCTACCTGTTCGCCTGCCTTGCTGAACTCTTCAAGTCGTTCCTGCAGAAGGCGGTCGTTAACCGTTTGAGGATTACGCAAACCAATGATCACTAGGGCAACCGCCACGATGATAATGATTCCGATGAGTATATACAAAAAGGCCATCAAGTTCTCCCGCGTTTACACTTCAATATTACCCATTTTTTTGATCACAAAGTAACCCGAGACAATCAAGAGGGCGGCCAGTCCCAAAGAGACATATCCGCACGGGATGGGCCCTGAGTTGGATTCCTTGGATACTAGTAAGAGGATGTAATCTCGATTGATCAGGTAGAGAAAGAATGTGACGCCGACTGGAAGAATGGAGAGAAAGGTGGCAGACACATCCATTTGAGTGGTCAGAATTCTGATCTCGCCTTTCAAACGCACGCGTTCGCGAATGGTATGCGAAATGGTATCGAGGATCTCGGCCAGGTTGCCGCCTACTTCTCTCTGCACGTTCATGGCCGTGATGACCAGGTCAAGATCATCACTGGGAATGCGGCGCAGCAAATTATCCAGGGCTTTTTCAGTGGTAACACCCAGTTGAATTTCCTGTACCACTCTGCGGAATTCATCACTGATCGGGGAGGGCAGTTCCCGGCTAACCGATTCCATGGCTTGCATGACGGAATACCCCGCTCTCAATCCGTTCACCATCAATCCAAGCATGTCACCCAATTGATCATTGAAGCGGATGAGCCTTTTTTTCTTTTGGCCATTAATATACAACCTTGGCAGAAAAACACCGACCACCGCACCCACCAGCACGATGATGATGCTTCCCTTGCCGATGAACCACCCAAATGTGCCCAACACAACAGCAAATATCACCATCAACGCCACAAATTCACCAGGCTTTAATTTCAGGTCTGCTTGGGCCAATTCTTTACTTAGTTTGTCACCATAGCTGGATTTTTCAACCCGTCTGGTCAGCCAGTCGGTAACCGGCGTTTGGGTTTCTTTGGACTTGACTTCAACTTGTTCATCGGGTTCGACGTATTCTTCAAGACGGTCCTCTTCGGCAGAGCGTCTGCTCGAAATGGATACTACGATTCCGATGATGGTTAAGATCAGGATGATTCCGCCGCCAACCCAAAGGATCATTACAGGATTCATTTCGTCCCTCTTACCTGTGCATACCTATGCCGAAAATACTTGCCGGAAGGTGAATTCCTGATGCTTCGATCTTTTCCATAAATTTTGGCCTTAATCCCGTCGGACGCATGCGGCCGATCACCTTGTTATTTTCATAACCCAATTGTTCATACATAAAAATATCGGTCATGGTGATGACATCACCTTCCATGCCGGTAACTTCAGTGATGTTAACTACCTTGCGCGTACCATCGCGCATACGTTCCTGGTGTACCACCAGGTCGATCGCTGAACTGACCTGTTCGCGAATGGCGCGCATGGGAATATCCATACCGGCCATCATGGTCATCGTTTCCAAACGTGAAAGCGTGTCTCGCGGACTGTTGGAGTGCAGCGTTGTCATGGATCCATCATGGCCAGTATTCATGGCTTGCAGCATATCCAGTGCGGCTTCATCGCGGATCTCGCCGACGATGATCCGGTCAGGTCGCATACGCAGGGCATTGATCACCAGGTCGCGGATCGTGATCTCGCCTTTCCCTTCAATATTGGGGGGTCTCGATTCCAGTGTAATGACGTGTTCCTGTCGCAATTGAAGTTCCGCCGCGTTTTCAATGGTCACAATGCGCTCATCGCCAGGAATGAAACCGGAAAGCACGTTCAGAAGGGTTGTTTTACCAGACCCTGTGCCTCCCGAGATGACGATGTTGATGCGGGATTTGACACAGGCATCAAGGAATTGGAGCGATTCGGCGGTCAGCGAACCGAACTGGATGAGTTGGTCCACCGTGAAAGGTGTTTTCGAAAATTTACGAATGGTTAGAACCGGCCCGATCAACGAAATGGGGGGGATGATTGCGTTAACACGGGAACCATCTGGCAAGCGCGCGTCAACGTAAGGGCTTGATTCGTCGATGCGTCTGCCCAATGGAGAAACGATGCGTTCGATGATGCGCATGACGTGCTCATCACTTTCAAAAGTTAGCGGTACCCTTTGAATTTTTCCCCGTCTTTCCACGTAAATGTTTTTCGCGCCGTTGACCATCACCTCAGTGATGGTGTCATCTTCCAGAAGAGGCTGTAAAGGTCCAAGCCCAAGGATCTCGGCCACAATTTGTTCGAAGAGCCTTGTTTTTTCGGTTCGGGAGAGGACGAAGTTTTCTTCCACCAAGATCTGGTCAAAAAGATTTTGAATGGTTTTCTTTACTTCAAGGATCTCGGTAACATCCACGCTGGGGTCAAGTTCAGCCAGCAGCTTGGTCTGTACACGACCTTTAAGGTCCTGATAGGTATCTTGAACTTGTTGACTGCCAATCGACAAGGGCTTTCGAATGGGAACGCCGGAAGGATTTTGGGCCGAGCTTCCACCTTGAGGTGTGGAAGACTGACTTTCACCCGTTTGAATTCGTTTAAGAATTGACATCTTAATATTTCTCCATCATCAGGCGCTTCTTAAAATTCCTCTTGATCCTTCTGTATCCTTGTTTTGATCACCTCGATCAGCGAGGAAATCCCTTTTCCCGCGGGGGCGAGTCGGTTATCCACCATGAAAGGCACCCCTCTGTTCATCGCACTGGTCGTGATCCGGTCTTCAAACGGAATTGTAACGACAACCGATTGTCTCAAGCTTTCGCCGACCCTTTCAGGGGATATGGCAATTCTTTTATCGTAACGGTTCATTACGAATAGAATTTTTTCTCGTGATATGCCTGAAGCGTCAGCCAGGGTCAGGAACTGGTTGATACTTTTGATCGCGGGAATATCTTGCGTGGTCACCAAAACGATATAATCCGCAACATCCAGGCAGGTCTGTACAACTTCCGTAAGATAGGATGTGGTATCAATTATGATGTAGTTGTATAGCTGTTTGAGAAAGTTCAATACCTTCACGACAGGTTCGCTTTTTTGCGAGTCATTAAGTTCAGGGTCTTTGGGTGAGGGCATCATATGCAGCCCTGTTTGCTTGTTCTCGACCATGACGTCTTCAATGATTTCAGGGTCAAGATCGTTGGCGCGATCGATCAGGTCGAGGATCGAATTTTTCCCATGTTCGTTCAAGAAAACCGCTACGTTGCCGTAAAGCAGATTCGCGTCAATGATGGCCACCTTATTGTCTGTGGTTTTAAGCCCGACACCCAAATTAATGGCCAGGGTTGTACAACCGGTTCCGCCTTTTGGACTGTAAACACATATGACCTTTCCCAGATTGATCATGGGCATACGCATCATCATCTGGGGAGAGAGGGGACCGGTCATACCGGTGGGTTGAAAAACAGCAGCCTGTTTCAACTTTTCGTCATGGGCCAGGTCTCCGGCACGCCTGATCGCCGCAGTCAGTTCATCGATCATGGGTGGTTTGGTGAGAAAATCACGGGCTCCGGCCAGCATGGCTTTTCGCATGTAATTCGCGTCATTTTGGACGGAAAGGACGACGATCTGGATGTAAGGTACCTTTTTACGGATCGCTTCCGTTGCGGTAATGCCGTCCATGTCCGGCATGTTAATATCCATCACAATGACGTCGGGTTTTAATTTTTGAGCCGATTCAATGGCTTCGACACCTGTTCTGCCGGTTCCGACAACCTGAATATTGGTGTCAAACTGCAGCATACGCAGGATCATCTCTCGCGATTCATCAATATCATCGACTACGACAACGTTAATCTTTTCCTGCGACGTCATGATTTCTCCGGTAAAAAGTTAAACGTTTCTTAAGGCTGGATCAGAATATAGTCATTAAATCCCGGGTAAACCAGCGAATCGACCCTTGGTTCCACACTATACGGAAGCTTCACCGGAGAAGGAATATCCTTTTGCTCCATCACGTATTGAAGGGTAACCGGGTCCGTAACGATGGCAGTGGAATCACCGGCGCTGCGCAGCGCAAGAGACAATTTGGTACCCGAAAGCAGTAAATAGTTGAGCACCAAAGTGTCTTGAGGTGAAACGATGAGGGTAACCGAACCGGAATAAGAATTTGAGGTTACCGGGGGAACAGGTTCAACAGCGGGAGTGGGTGTTGCAGCTGTCGCGCTGAGGTCACTGGCGGCAAACATCCCAACCTGGAGGATGGTTGCGTCTTGCAGGATGGTCTGGCAGACCAGTCTGGGTCGTTGGGACTCAGTGGCGGTAAGATAAACAAAATAATTGGTCGCCGGATCAAGTTCATAACGCCCATAAAAACTAAGCGAAGCGGCGTCACTCGGTTTAACCGTGAGCGCGTTGGCCGTGCCGAGGTCACTCTGTGTCCCGGGAGGGGCGAAGGTGGTGTTAATACTGTTGGGCAATCTGGATTGAAATTCAGTATCCAGATCCGTCAGAAGCATACAGCCCACGACCATGACATGGTCACCCTTCTGCGGCGCGAAAGCCACGGCTGTTTCAGGGCTCACCGGAATCGAGAAGGCGGTCATGCCGTCAGGGATGTCAAAGGAAACCAGAGATCCGCCATCTTCATGAATGACCATGCTGGTGGTCAAAGGAACAGCCGGATCGATATCATACTTCGCCTTTGTGCCAACGGCTTCTTCAATGGTGGAGAAAAACGTTCCTTCTGGCACCTGGTTTTTTGGATACTTAATTGTGGTCAAGACCTCGCTGGTGATGAGTGTACCGCGCGTGATGGTTTGAGAAGCGATCACAATATCCACCAATTCCACGTTGGGGGTTGGAGTTATTTCCGGCTGCGCCGGGGCGGCGCTGAAATTAAATAATCCCGTATTATTGGTCAGGAGAAGATATGCCAGGACCGCGCCAACGGCAATGATCAGAATGATGATTATAAAAATCCGTCCGCTTCTTTTTTTACCTGCTGCCATAGATTCCTCCTGCTTTTCCATCAACCCTGAAAATACATACTATTTAATTATACGACAACGAACTGGACATTAACTGATTTTTTATCTTGTTTACTGATTATTAATATTAAAGAAAAAGAAAGGCTCTTATATTCAGAGCCATTCTTTTTTCTGTTAGGCCTGGACTGAAGAACTAGACACCCGATAAGGAATCATTGATCCTGCTGAAAACACCGCCGATCTGCGGTCCGAGCAAACGTAAAACAACGATCACGACAACAGCGATCAAAACGAGGATCAGCGCGTATTCGATCAAACCTTGACCTTTTTCTTTGGGGGCGAATAACATTTTTTTACTCCTTTTTTATGATTGGCGATGATTCATAATTCAAATGAAATAGAATCAACTTTTATTTTGAACGGCAAACATTTGTTATTTATAACGATGGAACAAAGTGAAGTTTACATTCCTGAAAGTGAATCGTTAATGCGGCTGAATATTCCACCGATCTGCGGTCCAAGCAAGCGCAAGACCACAATGACAACCAATGCAATCAAAACGAGAATTAATGCGTATTCAATTAAACCTTGCCCGCTTTCTTTCGGTGAAAATAACATGGCATCCTCCTTTCTTAATACATCTGTACTGAAATTATAGGGTTCGAGTTTAAAAATAATCCTATCAATCTCTTAACAAAATATAGTAGGCATGACATATGTTTTCAGTAAAAAATTAATAAAACGTTAATAACATTTGCGAAAAATATTAAATTGACTTGCGTATATTAATTGTAAGCAGTTCAAAAAAATACTATAATCATACTGAATTGCGATCAGTTAACCATGGAGGATACAAATGAGCGATTTGTTTGAGCGGATTACATCACAACAGGACGTCATCAAGAAATTGTTTGCAAAGATCCCTGGCTTTAAGGGATATGTCGAAAGAGTGGACCGCAGGAACGCTGATCAATTGCTGCGCGATACTATTTCAGAAAAATTCCAGGCGCAGTGGAAGCGGATCTCGAGCATTCAACGTGATCTTGTAACAAACGGTCAGATCGAGGTTTTGGATGAAATTGAGGTGTCAGTAACCAGACTGCGCCAGTTCATCGACCGCATCAAAACAGCCGCGTATGGTTATTCAAGTTTTTTTGAATCCACCAAGATCAATGAGAATGAACTGGAAAAGATCTATCAGTTCGATTTGGCGTTGGTCACAATGGGAGACGAAGTTGCCAGCGCGGTGGATAACATGGAAGCGTCCATTGGAACGGACGGTATGCCCGCCGCGATCAGAAATCTGAACCAAAAAGCACAGGATTGCGTGGACGCATTCAATAAACGCCTGGAATTAATGAAATTCGGCGAATAGATCCTCATAAAAAGGAACAGGGAGAGACCCAATGGCAAGAATTTTTGATGTAGTTGAATATGCAAATGAGATGAACGATGAACTTGTCCACCGGTTTCCTGAAACCGGCGTTGCCGATCTGCGTATCGGCTCTCAGGTCATCGTCAGAGAATCTCAACGTGTTGTTTTTATGCGTGATGGTCAGGCGCTTGACTCTTTCGGACCAGGGCGCCACACCATTGTTACCGCCAATATTCCCCTGCTGGTAGATTTCATCGGTAAAGCCTTTAATGACCGCACACCATTTACGGCTGAGGTTTATTACGTCTCAACCAAGGAATTCCCGGATCGCAAATGGGGCACTGCCCAGCCTATCATGGTAAAGAACAGCGGGGTTGGTCTCGGGGTGGCCTTACTCCAGGGTTATGGTACTTACAGTTTTCAGATTTCTGACCCACAACAATTCGTGACCCAGATCGTCGGTGCCAAAAGCTCTTATCAACTTTCTGAAATCGAAGGTCGGTTCCGAACTATCCTCCTCTCGAAACTGCAGGACCTGCTTTCTGAAACCGGCGAGAAGAAGAACGTCTTTGAGATCCTCTCTTTGACCGAAGAGCTGGGTGCCGGTATACGTGCCAAATCCCAGGATGATTTCGCAACACTCGGCATCCTGCTGAAATCCTTCTATATTGGCAACCTGAAACCTTCAGAAAAGTCGGCAGAAGAGTTACGCGCCATGGGTATGCTCGATATGGCCACGTACGCTCAATTGCAAGCCTCCGATGCCATGCGTGAAGCAGCCAACAATCCAGGCGGCGGTGCAGGTTTGACGGCCGGAATTGGTGCGGGATTGGGGATCGGCAACGTGCTTTCTCAGTCTCTTGCCGGGATCGGACAAAACCAACCGCAAGCTGGTTCAGCGGCTGCTGCCGCCGGGGCTGCCATCCCCTCAGTGATGACCACTGCCGAGGCTGCGAACGTTCTCAAGGTTGCCGAAGCCGATGTGATCGCTGCCATCACCGGGGGAAGCCTGAAAGCCAAGAAAATCGGCGAATCCTATCGTATCAGCAAGGAAGCGCTGGAAAACTTCCTCAAAGAGTAAGTTCAACGATCAAAATTACAGCCCGGTTTTTACCGGGCTCTATTTTTGTATTGTATTATAATTTTCAGGAAGTGAATAATTGGGTCACAAGGGAACTTGATGAAACTTCAAGAATACCAATCCAAAACTTTGTTCACCATGTACCAAATTCCGATCCCCGATGGCAGGGTCGCAGACTCTGCGGAACAAGTGAAAAGGATTACAAACGATTTGGGCGGAAAAGCCGTCCTCAAAGCTCAGGTTTTAAGCGGCTCCCGGGGAAAAGCGGGAGGCATCAGGCTGGTGAACTCAACCGAAGAAGCCGAGGCGGCGGCTCGCGAATTATTCTTGCAGCCGATAAACGATTTGGAAGTGCAAAAGATCCTGGTCGAGCAGATGATCAGTGTGGAGTCGGAAATTTATTTCAGCATATCCAATGACAGGGTTCATCAAAAACCTGTCTTGATCGCATCTGCCTTTGGGGGTATGGAGATCGAAGAGATCTCTAAGGAATCACCTCAAAAGATTGTCAAACAGGTGATTGACCCTTTACTTGGTTTAAGAGATTATCAATTGCGAGACGTCGCCATAAACATGGACCTCGATCGAAAATATTGGCAGGATTTTGGCGAGATTATTAAAAACCTTTGGAAAGTCTATGTTGATTGTGATGCCACGCTGGTGGAGGTGAATCCGTTGGCCATCACCTCGAATGGAGCCCTCCTTGCTCTGGACGCCAAGATCATCATGGATGACAACGCCTTGTTCAGACATCCCAGTCTGGCAGAAATTCGAGACAGGTCTTCTGAGTCAAAAGAAGAGGTAGAAGCCCAAAAGGCCGGACTTGAATACATAACAATGAACGGCAACATCGGTTGTTTGGTTAACGGTGCCGGCCTGGCGATGGCCACCCTCGATCTGGTTAAATCTATGGGCGGCGAACCGGCAAATTTCTTGGATATCGGCGGAGGAGCGGACGCTCAAAAAGTTGAAACCGCATTACGAATAATCCTGGAGGACACAAGGGTTAGATCTGTGCTCATCAACGTTTTTGGCGGGATCACTCGCTGCGATGAGGTGGCCAGAGGCATGATCAGTGTTCTCAACCAGATGAATCCTCAAATTCCCCTTGTCGTTCGGCTTTCGGGAACTCGCGCAGAACAAGCCCTGGCCTTGTTGAAACACTCCACCTTCCTGACGGCCACAAGTCTCACTGAAGCCGCGCGTCTCGCTGTTCAAAAGGCAGGATGATAAGCCAATGAGCATTTTGATCAACCACGAAACACGTTTGTTGGTTCAGGGCATCACCGGCAGGGAGGGGTTGTTCCATACGGAACTGATGTTAAATTACAAGACCAATATTGTTGCCGGCGTCACACCGGGCAAAGGTGGAGATTGGGTGTTAAACGGAAAAATTCCGGTCTTTGATTCAGTTCAAACCGCGGTTGAGGCTACTGGAGCAAACGTGAGCGTAATTTTTGTCCCTGCCCCGTTTGTGGGAGATGCCATCTTTGAAGCGGCTGACGCAAACCTTCCCCTCGTGGTCTGTATCACGGAAGGTGTCCCGATACAAGACATGATGCGTGTAAGACAGTATCTGTCTGGGCGCCAAACTAGGTTGATCGGCCCCAACGGTCCGGGTTTGATAACTCCGGGTGAATCAAAAGTAGGCATCATACCGGGAGAGATCGCGATCCCTGGCAGCATCGGCGTTGTCTCTCGTTCAGGTACTTTAACCTATGAGGTCATCAACGCGTTAAAACAAAACAATATGGGGGTTTCCACCTGTGTCGGTATCGGCGGCGACCCGGTTAAAGGATTGGGTTTTGTGGATATTTTGGAGCTCTTTGAATCGGATGCTAGAACTGACGCCGTCATCCTTATTGGTGAGATCGGTGGAAATGATGAAGAAATGGCCGCCGAATTTATCTCTACTCACCTGACCAAACCTGTCGTGGCGTTTGTGGCCGGATTATCCGCACCTAAAGGAAAGCGAATGGGACACGCAGGTGCGTTGATCGAAGGGGAGTTAGGCAGTGCAGCGAAAAAGATCGAAGCACTTCAAACATCAGGCGTAAAAATAGCCCGTTCTCCAGAAGAGATTCCGGGCTTGATGGCACTCTGATGAGTGAAAAAACAATTGACCGGGTTATTTCTTGTGAGTATCGACGTAGGTAACTGCATCGCCAACTGTTTTGATGTTGCGAGCGTCTTCGTCATTGATATTGATGTCAAATTTCTCGCAGAATCCATCGATCAGGAAGAACTGATCCATTGAATCAGCTTTTAGATCCTCAACAAACCTGGTTTCGGCTTTTACTTCCTTGGCTTCTACTTTAAGGACATCAACGATCACTTCAGTTACTTTTGCAAGCGTGTCACTCATCTTGAACAACCTCCTGGTTTTTATTCAAACATTAGATAAATTGTAGCGATGCTCATCAATATGTCAAGGATGTCTCATTCTAACATACGCTAATTAGATAAACACCGATCCTATGGTTTGGTTTTCAATGAAATAATGCTTTTCTTTTGGTTTGGCGAGACAATTTTGGTATACTCAGACAGAGGTGGCTATGGATGAACTTGCCCGAATAACCAGGAATCGAAAAACCGATCATATCGATATTAACCTGCATAAAGACGTCCAGTCATTAACCACCACCGGGTTTGAACTTTTCCGTTTTGTCCACAATCCTCTGCCTGAATTGGATCTCGATGAAATTGAGACCGGGATTGATTTCCTGGGGAAAAAGTTAAGATCACCACTTCTTATTTCTTCCATGACGGGTGGTACGCCGCAAGCGTCTAAGATCAACATCAACCTTGCCCTGGCCGCAGAAAGTCACGGCATTGCCCTCGCACTGGGGTCCGGCAGACCGGGGTTGGAATCTGATGAAGCCGCCAAAACCTATGGGTTGCGCAAATATGCCCCCACCATACCCATTTTTGCCAACCTGGGCGCTGTCCAGTTGAATTACGGCTGCGGCGTTGAAGAATGCAAGCGCGTGGTCGAGATCGCCCAGGCTGACGCCCTGATCCTGCATTTCAATTCATTGCAAGAGGCTTTGCAACCTGAAGGTCAAACGAATTTTAAAGGCATTCTGAATAAGATAGGGGAGGTGTGCAAACAAATGCCGGTCCCTGTGATTGCTAAAGAAGTGGGGTGGGGCTTTTCAGCAAAAGCAGCTCGTGACCTGGTGAATGCAGGAATTGCGTGTATTGACATCGCCGGGGCAGGCGGAACCTCCTGGTCCGAAGTAGAAAAGTACCGCAATCAGCAATCCTCGCGAGTGCGCATCAGCTCTCACTTTCGTGATTGGGGGAATCCGACCGCATTAGCCCTCGAGGAGGTTTGCGCGGCCTTGCCGAAGGTTCCCGTGATCGCTTCAGGCGGTCTTAGAAATGGTCTGGATATAGCCAAAAGCCTCGTGCTCGGTGCGGGTGTGGCAGGAATGGCCGGCCCATTCATAAAAGCAGCGGTCGTCTCTTCCCAGGCGGTAGCTGAAATTTTGACAGAAATTAACCTGGAATTGCGCATAGTCATGTTTGCGGTAGGTGCCAGGAACTTAAAAGAATTAAAGAAGCAATCCCTTATTAAAAAGGCATGCCATTGAAAAGCAATCAACCCTTAAGTGCCGATTTACGCAGCGCGGTCGAATATGAATTAAAGAACGCTGTCATTAAAAACCTCAGCGGTTATCCTCAAGAATATCTCGATATGTTGTTGTACCAGTTGGGGCTGGATGAATGCGGTGGTGCTGAAAAAGGAAGAGGAAAGCGCATCAGGCCGCTTCTCGTACTGCAGGCATGTCAGGCAGCAGGGGGCGATTGGCAGCAAGCCTTGCCTGCCGCGGCAGCCGTAGAAATGGTGCACAACTTTTCACTCATACATGATGATATTCAAGACCGCAGCGACACGAGACGCGGCCGGCCGACGATCTGGAAAAAATGGGGCGAAGCGCAAGCCATCAATGCCGGGGACGCCATGTTAAACCTTGCGGTGTTCTCAATGTTGACGAACACATCCGGGGTGGAAGAGAAAAAACTTCTTAAAGCCGTTGAGATGCTGCAGCTGGCCTGTTTAAAATTAACCCGTGGTCAGCACCTTGATATCGCCTTTGAGAACAAAGATGATCTTCCAATTGAATTTTATTGGCAGATGGTGGAAGGTAAAACGGGTGCCTTATTGGGCACCAGCCTCGGATTGGGAGTCTTAATTGCCGGTGTATCTGACGATGATATACGTGCGCTGGTCGAAATTGGCATTAAGATCGGTAACGCATTTCAGGTGCAGGATGACTGGCTTGGCATTTGGGGAGACGTTCAAAAAACAGGAAAATCAACCTTGAGTGATCTGACCTCAAAAAAGAAGACCTATCCGGTTTTGCTGGGGTTGAAAAACCGGGCGACATTTTTTGAAAACTGGATTTCGGGTGGAGAGATCACCAGCGAGAGGGGAAGAATCCTGGCAGATTTGCTTCAAAAGGAGGGGATAGAAGAAAAGACCAGGCTCACTTATGGATCCCTTTATTCGGAAGCAATACAGGAACTTCTGGCATTAAAGTTCGACGTGCAGAGTACAACTCCGCTGATTCAAGAATTGCAGGCTTTGTTCGACAGAACTAAGTAGGTCCATTCTGAACCACGGGGAAAAGGCACTTAAATTTCTTAGCTGTTTTCAATTTCACAATGGACCTTGCCAATTCTGCCAGGGATTTTTTACTGGCTGGATCAACCAGATCAGGTAAAAGTTCAGAAAAGGGCAAAATAAGGTGTGCGTATTTAAAAAGGGTGGCATCCTGAATAACGCCGTTGAAGATGATGATATCCAGGTCGATGGTTCGAGGCGCGTTCTTGTCTGCGACCCTGACGCGTCCCAGCAGATTTTCAATGTGTGCGATGCAAATAGATTTTAGCGCAACGATGTCTTTCTCGGTTTCGACGTGTGCGGCCGTATTTAAAAAATCCGCGGCGTCGCTTCCCACGGGTTTGGTTAGCCAGGTATGCGAAACCTCAAGCAAGTTGCAGTTTTCATGCAGATACTCCAAGGCAAGCAAGATGTTTCGCTCGGGATCGATATTGGAACCCAATAATAGATAGGCTTGATTCATTTCTGATTTGATCTGATGATTTCAACACCCACGGAACGTGAGAACCTGACCGCACCGGGTTTTTCGACTCGGACCTTAACACTTAATACTTTTTGATCTTCCAGGCAAAGCCTGGCGATGTCTTCTGCCAGTGCTTCAACGGTATAGCGTTTGATCGTTTCAGTATGCGCCAATACTTTTTTCGCGATGGTTCGATAATTAACAGAATCTTCCACATTATCGGTTTTTCCGGCTTTTGTGATGTCTGCCTGAATTTCAATATTAACCAAAATATCTTGCGGCTGTTCACGTTCCCGTTCCGAGATCCCGATCACACCGCGAATGAGCAGATCTACAATAAATATTTTGTCCATGTTTCTCCTGTTTTCTAAACCAGATGTCTTCCGCCATCCAGATGGATGATCTCGCCTGTAATATACGAGGGTGATAATAAGAGAAAATTCACCAATTCACTCATTTCTTCCGGATCAGACCAGCGTTTCATCGGAACATATTTGATTAGGTTCTCGGAATACTCTTCACCGGCTGGAGGAAGGATGGCTCCCAACGCGATGCCATTAACGAGGATGCGCGGTGCCAGTGCAAGTGCCATCGATTTGGTCATGGCGGCCAGGGCTGCTTTACTGATGGTATAAGGAAAATGATCCTTACCAGGTCTTAACGCCCTCCAATCGAGAATATTGAGGATCCTGCCTGTTTCTTCACCCGAATATTTTTTAGCAAAAGCCTGGCTCAACAAAAATGGCGCGGTCAGATTGATCTGCAAGTGTTCATGCCAATCGGTCAGGCTCGTGTTTTCCAGATCCACAGCCTTAAAGATCGCCGCGTTGTTGATCAGTGCGGTGAGAGGCGCAAGGTTGAAGGAAGTCTCGATCATATTCTGGATTGCTGCGTTATCAAGCAAATTGGCTTGAACGATCCAGACTTTTCTGCCCAGGGCGTGAATCTCTTCCGCGGTCTGATTTGCCTCGAGGGGAGAATGTGCGTGATGCAGCAGGATATCAGCGCCTGCCTTCGCTGCGGAAAGGGCTAACGTCCTGCCCAATCTACGTGCTCCACCGGTGATCAAGATGGTGTGTCCAGATAAATCATGAGTGATCATTTAACCATTATAGTAGAAAAGGTCTCTGCCGCTGTCAAGAGGGAAACGGTTTTGTCTAATCATATCAATCTTCCGCCACAGACCGTGTATTGAGAAGGCAATTTCACGAACTTTACAATCCATTGCTTTTGTAATAATATATGAATATCCCCCCCAGGGGGGTAGGGTAAGGAGGCTTATGAAACATGAATCGAGTTTGAAAAGATTGAGAATTATCGAAGGTCATCTCAAAGGCGTCATCCGTATGATCGAAAACGACGAATACTGCGTGGATGTCATCCGTCAGATACAGGCCGTTCAGGCTGCACTGAATAAGGTGTCAGCCAACATCCTGGAGGAACACCTGAATACCTGTGTCATCACGGCCATCCGAGGGGAAGACCAGGCTGAGCGTGAACGCGTCTTGCAGGAGATAAGCGAAATTTTTACCCAAAGCACGAAAGTCTGATTGGAGAGAAAAATGGAAACCGTAAAATTTATTGTACCCTCGATCAATTGTAACCACTGCGTCCACACCATCCAAAGCGAATTGAGCGAGATGGAGGGGGTGATTTCAGTCGTGGCGAATTCGTCGACGAAAGAAGTGGACGTTCAATTTCAATCACCCGCGACGGAATTAAAGATCGAGGAATTATTGGCTGAGATCAATTACCCGATAAAGAAATAGAAGGGGACATGACCGAAACAAAACAAGTGATCTTGCCGGTCACGGGCATGACCTGCGCGAACTGTGCTGCGGCCATAGAACGGAGTTTGAAAAAGGAAGCCTCTGTTCAGTCGGCGGTTGTAAATTTATCAAGCGAGAGGGTGTCAGTGCAGTTTGACTCAAAAAACGCCGATCTGAATACCCTGATTGCCAGGGTGGAGAAAGCCGGGTATGGGATCGCGGAAGCAGAGGCTGTTTTTTGGATCAAATCCCTTCAGGACGCCGGCGATGTCAGCCGTGTGGAAAATAAGTTCATGCAACTGGAAGGGGTGCGCAGGGTTTTGGTGAACCTGTCTTCAGAAAAGGCCAGAGTGTTTTTCGTACCAACGATCATCAGTCATAGCGAGATCGTGCAGCAGGCCCGCAAGGCGGGTTTTGATATTGTAGAAACCGAAACAAGCTCTTTTGACGCGGAAGCTCAGGCGCGTGAAGCGGAAATAAAGCAGCAGTTGCGCCTCTTGCGCATCGGCATTGCTTTCTCCCTTCCACTGTTGGTGTTATCCATGTCTGGTGACTTTGGTGTGCTCCCCAAGCAGATCACACACCAGGTCTGGTACCGCTGGTTGCTCATGGCTTTGGCCTTGCCGGTGCAGTTCTATGTCGGCTGGCAGTATTACGTGGGCGCATTCAAATCCATACGCAACGGATCGGCAAACATGGATGTTTTGGTTGCCCTGGGGTCCAGTGCGGCTTTCCTTTACTCCCTGCCCATCACATTTGGCTGGATCGAGGGCCACGTTTATTTTGAGACATCCGCGATCATCATCACGTTGATCAAACTGGGCAAGTACCTCGAAGCCCGCTCCAAGGGCAGGACAAGCGAAGCCATCAAAAAGTTGATGAACCTGCAGCCTCAAACCGCCTGGGTTCGCAGAAACGGGCAGGAACTTGAAATCGCCGTGGAAGCCCTGCGCTTGGGCGACCTGGTAATGGTACGGCCCGGTGGAAAGATCCCCGTGGACGGAATCGTGCAGGAAGGCCATTCCTACGTTGATGAATCCTTGCTGACAGGAGAATCCCTTCCCGTGGAGAAGGAAAAAGGGCATGAGGTCATAGGGGGCACTTATAACAAGAACGGGTCTCTCAGGTTTGAAGCCACAAAGGTTGGCAAAGACACCGTCCTGGCGCAGATCATCCGCCTCGTGGAGGAAGCCCAGGCCAGCAAAGCGCCCATTCAAAAACTTGCCGACCAGGTTTCGGCGTTCTTTGTGCCCGTGGTGATCGTTTTGGCCGTCCTGACCTTTTTGGGATGGTTTTTCTTCGGTCCCATCCTGCCAGTGGATTCAGAATCAACACAATTTTCAAGAGCCTTGATCAACATGGTCGCCGTTCTGGTGATTGCCTGCCCGTGTGCGATGGGACTTGCCACGCCCACGGCTGTGATGGTGGGCACCGGTAAAGGTGCCGGCGCAGGCTTGTTGTTTAAAACCTCACAGGCTTTGGAAAAACTGGGATCCATCAAGACCGTTGTCCTCGATAAAACGGGAACTATCACTCGCGGACACCCGGAAGTCACGGACCGAATTTCCTTAATCGAGGAAAAAGACGAAGGTTGGTTCGCTTTGGCTGCCTCGCTTGAAAAATTCAGCGAACACCCCCTGGCGGAAGCGATCACAGCCGAAGCCACCCGGTTAGGGTTGGAGTTGGTGGAACCCGCCTCATTTGACTCCTTGACCGGCCAGGGTTTACACGGCATCGTTACGGGACAAGAGATCCTGGTAGGAAACAGGCGCTTAATGGAAGTAAAAGGCATTTCTCTGGTGGATATTGAGGAAGACATTTCAAGGTTGCAGCAGCAGGGCAAAACACTGGTCTTCGTTATCATAGGGGGGGTATTGCGCGGGTTGATCGCCATTGCCGACCAGCTGAAAGAAGGCTCCGCGACCGCGCTACAGGAACTCCACTCGCTGGGGCTTGAGTCCATCATGATCACAGGGGATAACCTTCAAACGGCACAAGCTGTGGCTGATCAGGTGGGTGTGCAAAGAGTGCTTGCGGAAGTGATGCCCGCGGATAAGTCCGCGGAAATAAAGAAATTACAAATGGAGGGAATTAAAGTAGCCATGGTCGGAGACGGGATCAACGATGCGCCCGCGCTCAGTCAGGCTGATGTGGGGGTTGCCATCGGCACCGGAACAGATGTCGCTCTGGCTTCTGCCCAGGTAGTGCTGGTGAGCGGCGATTTAAGAGGTGTGGTAAAAGCCATCAGGCTTTCACGCCAAACGATCAAGACCATCAGGCAGAACCTGTTTTGGGCTTTTATCTATAACGTTGTGCTGATCCCGGTGGCTGCTTTGGGTTTGCTCATGCCCATGTTGGCCGCCGCTGCGATGGCCTTTAGTAGTGTTTTTGTTGTAACCAACAGTCTTCGTTTGAACCAGAAAAATATTGATTCTTAATTTTTAAGATTGTCTAGACATAAAAACAGGTTGATTCTTATCCTGATAAAGCTGTGAGTGGTAAAATACTCCATAGTTTTATGGAGGATAGGATGACCGATAACATCGAAAACAAAGCAATCAATACATTAAGATTTTTATCAGCAGACGGAGTTCAAAAAGCAAATTCAGGTCACCCAGGCTTGCCTATGGGAACGGCGGCGATCGCTTACACGATCTGGACCAGGCATTTAAAATTCGATCCCCAAAATCCTGGATGGGCTGACCGGGATCGTTTCGTCCTTTCGGGCGGACATGGTTCCATGCTGCTTTACAGCCTGCTGCATTTAACTGGTTTCAAAGTCACCATGGATGATCTTAAAAATTTCAGGCAGTACGGTTCCTGCACACCCGGGCACCCTGAATATGGATTTACTCCCGGTGTGGACGCCACAACTGGACCCTTGGGGCAGGGACTTTCCAACGGGGTCGGCATGGCGATTGCCGAATCGCATCTCGCGGCTGAATTCAACAAACCCGATCAAAGGATCGTGGATCATTATGTTTATGGTATCGTCACCGATGGTGACCTTCAAGAGGGCGTGGCAAGTGAAGCCGCTTCTCTGGCCGGTCATTTGAAGCTAGGCAAGATCATCTATTGTTACGATGATAACCGCATCTCCATTGATGGGTCGACCGAACTTTCCTTCACTGAAGACCGTGGTAAACGCTTCGAAGCGTATGGATGGCACGTTTCCTACGTAAAAGACGGGAACGACGTCAAAGAGATCGACCAGGCTATTCAAGCGGCCAAAAAAGACCCTCGACCCTCAATAATTGTATGCCGCACCCACATCGGTTTTGGGCTTCCCACTCGGCAGGATACTTCGAAAGCCCACGGGGAACCGCCAGGTGATGAAGAATTGAATGGCGCAAAAAGAAATCTCGGCTGGCCAGAAGAACCGCGTTTCCTGGTTCCTGATGACGTCAAAGCCATTTTTGAACAGGCCGGCCTTAAAGGCGCCCAGGCTAAAAAAGAGTGGGACACAGCTGTAGCGAAATACACTCAAGCTTTTCCTGTTGAAGGGGCTGAATTTACCCGCCGCATGAGCGGAAAGCTTCCTCAGGGCTGGCTTTCATCTTTACCGGAATTCGGCGCTGATCCAAAAGGGATCGCCTCACGTGTTGCATCAGGCAAGACCTTGAACGCGCTGGCTGCCGTTTTACCTGAATTGATGGGTGGGTCAGCTGATCTAACCCCCTCGAATAACACCTGGTTGGCTGATTCCTCGGCTTTCCAGGCTGTAAACCCCATCGGACGATATCTACATTTTGGTGTCCGTGAACACGGCATGGGTGCTGTGGTGAACGGTATGGCCTATCACAAAGGTTTGATCCCCTTTGGGGCGACCTTTATGGTGTTTACCGATTATATGCGCGGAGCAATGAGAGTTTCGGCTCTGTCTCACCTGCAATCCATCTGGGTGATGACACACGACAGCATTGGCCTGGGAGAAGACGGACCCACACACCAACCCGTGGAACATCTGGCTGCGCTGCGAGCCATTCCCAATCTGTTGGTTTTACGGCCTGCAGATGCGAACGAGACCGTCCAATGCTGGCGCGCTGCCATCGAATATCAAAACGGCCCCTCGGTACTGGCTTTATCCCGTCAAAACCTGCCCACGATGGACCGCAGTCTGGTTGCTTCTGCCGAAGGCACTCTGAAAGGCGCTTACGTCCTCGCCGATCTGGGAAAGGGCACGCCCGAGATCATTCTCATGGCATCAGGCTCCGAGGTGGATCTGGTATATAAAGCAAGCCTCAAACTGGCAGAAGAAGGCCATGCGGTACGCGTGGTGTCCTTCCCGTGTTGGGAATTGTTTGAAAAAGCCGGCAAGGAATATCAGGATTCCGTCCTTCCTCCCGCGATTAAGGCACGCCTGGCAGTTGAAGCAGGCATTGCCATGGGTTGGGAAAAATGGACGGGTTCGGAAGGTCGTATCGTAGCCATGCAAGGCTACGGCGCGTCTGCACCGGCCGGAATTCTAATGGAAAAATTCGGCTTTACCGTCGACAACGTGCTGAAAGAAGCAAGAAAGTTAATCAAGTAGGAGAATCATATGAAAATCGCCTTAGCCTGCGACCATGCCGGCTTTCCTCTAAAAGATGAGGTCATCGCCACGATTACAGAGGCTGGTGCAGAAGTCATTGATCTGGGAACCTATGACCAGGAACCCGTCGATTATCCCGACTACGCCGAAAAGGCCGGACGGGCTGTCTTGCAAGGCATGGCGGATCGGGCAATTTTGCTCTGTGGTTCTGGCGTGGGTGCCAGTATTGCCGCGAACAAGATGAAGGGCATATACGCAAGTGTCTGTCACGATGTATACACAGCCCGGCAGGGTGTTGAACACGATAACGTCAATGTCCTTTGTTTGGGAGGCCGTGTGATCGGCCCCGAGACCGCTAAGGAAGTCGTGAAGGCTTTTCTGGGTGCCAAATTTTCAAACGAAGAGCGTCATCGACGCAGGTTCGGAAAAATTCAAAACATCGAACAAAACGGAAAATGATTTTCTGCCGGTAAAAAATTAAGCGAATAAAAAGGAACAAGGTGAGCAGGTGAACAATATTAACGAGCTTCACGCCTTGGGGCAATCCATCTGGTATGACAACATCCAGCGTTCGTTGCTTGAGAACGGAAAGATGCAGGAAATGATACGCCAGGGTGAGATCAAAGGCGTCACTTCCAACCCCAGCATTTTCCACAACGCGATTGCAAAAACCTCTGAATATGATTCCGCGCTCAAGCCCCTGGCCTGGGCCGGCTTGAATGCGGAGGAGATCTTTTGGGAGCTTGCGGTAAAAGATATACAGCAGGCTGCTGACCTGTTCGCGCCCTTATACCGGAGCAGCAACAAGAAAGACGGTTACGTCAGCCTTGAGGTGAATCCCTTACTCGCGCGGGACGCCGAAAACACAGTCAAGGAAGCCAAACGACTGTGGCAGAAGGTCGATCGGCCTAACCTGATGATCAAGATCCCGGCCACTCGTGAAGGACTGACTGCCGTACGCCAGACCATCGCCGCAGGCATCAATGTCAACGTGACACTGATCTTTTCACTAAAGAGATACGAAGAGGTCATGCATGCCTTCTTCGCCGGTCTGGAAGACCGCCTCGCACAAGGCGCAGCCATAGATTCCATCGCATCGGTGGCTTCCTTTTTTGTCTCTCGCGTTGACACAAAAGTTGATGGCCGGTTAAAGGAATTACTAGAGAAAGGCATGGAACCTGATCAAATAAATCCATTGTTTGGCAAGGCTGCCATCGCCAATGCAAGGTTGGCTTACGCGTTGTTTAAGAATGAATTCTCCAGTGAACGCTTCCTGAAACTGGCACAAAAAGGCGCTCAAAAGCAGCGCCCCCTTTGGGCCTCCACCAGCACCAAAAACCCGGATTACCGCGATGTGATCTACGTGGAAGAATTGATCGGCGCTGAGACCGTTAACACCATGCCGCCTGCTACTCTGACAGCCTTTGCCGATCACGGAAGGTCGGCACTCACCATTGATAAAGACTTGCCTCAATCTGAAAAGGATCTTTCAGACCTTGAAAAGTTGGGCATTTTCATGGAGGTTGTCACCACCGAACTTGAAGAGGAGGGCGTAAAAGCTTTTGCCGACGCTTTCACATCGTTATTGAAGAGTGTTGAAGAAAGAAGTAACCTTGAAGTGACAGGTTTGGGATCTTTGCTGGATAAGGTGAAGCAAAGACTAACCCTTTTGGAACAGGAGCGTTTTGTCGAGCGATTATTCGCCCACGACCCGGCTTTGTGGACAAGTGACCCGAAAGGGCAGGAAGAGATCCGCATCCGCATGGATTGGCTCAGCGCGCCCTGGGATTCAGAATCACTCTTGCCTGCCCTGGAGACACTCCTGTCGGATTGCCGCCAGGCGGGTTTCACTCACGCGCTGCTTTTGGGTATGGGAGGTTCGTCACTGGCCCCCGAGGTGCTAAGGATCGTCAACGGCCTGACCAGTTTTAAAGGTCTAAAGGGTCTCGACCTTGCCGTACTCGATTCCACGAACCCCGAAGAAGTATTGCTCGCGCGCTCACGTTCACCAATGGAAAAAACCGTTTTCATTGTGGCCAGCAAATCCGGTACAACCGGAGAGATCAATGCCTTCTTCCACTATTTTTGGGACGAAGTTTCAAAATTTGCCGGGGAGAATACAGGTGATCATTTTATCGCCGTTACGGATCCCGACACGAAACTGGATAAGTTGGCGCGTGAGAAGAAATTCCGCGCAGTATTTAACGCTAATCCTCGCGTGGGCGGCCGAAATTCCGCGTTGACCGCCTTCGGACTGGTGCCGGCTGCCCTGTTGGGTATGAATGTGGGCGAGTTTTTGCAAAAAACACAATCTATTGCGCAGAACTGCCAGCCCGCCAATTCCGTCTGGAGTAACCCTGGTGTGGTACTAGGTGTCTTACTGGCGGAAGCGGCCATGGACGGCCGTGATAAATTGACCGTGCTGACCGATTCAAACTGGTTTGCTTTTGGAAACTGGCTTGAACAATTGGTGGCAGAAAGTAGCGGTAAAGAGGGCAAGGGCATCATCCCAGTGGCCGTTGAACCTGCTGTGGCTGTTGAAAAACTCGGAAACGACAGATTTTTTGTTTATCTAGGGAATGATCTAGACCATAACGACTATTGCACGCAGGTACGCCAGGCTGGGCATCCACTACTCGACATTAACGTGAAGGAAGCCTCTGATCTTGGCGGACAGTTCTATATCTGGGAGGTCGCCACCGCTAC
>CAZNAF010000034.1:22891-24102 GCA_964570925.1 uncultured Anaerolinea sp. | reverse complement strand
GTTGCGGTGATATTGTCTTTCTCGATCAGGTTCAGGGTGACCGGATTCCCGTCGATCCCCAAACACCACACATCTTTGTTCACCACGCGCCCGATCTTCTTGGCCGCGATGCAGGCGCCGATGCCCATTTCGTCTGAGTTCCCATAGAACAGGTTAATATCCGGGTTCTGCTGCAAGGCTGCTGTGGCAACTTCAACGGCTTGTGTGCGGTCCCAGTTGGCGGTCTGCCTGCCCACAACCTCAACATCCGGACAGTATTGATTCAATCCCCATTCATATCCTTGTGTGCGGCGGTTGGCGTGGAACCCCAGGATTCCCATCAGGATATACACTTTTCCGTTCTTGATGTTGTTTTCTGCGAAAAGGTCACAGGTATATTTGGCCAGCTTGGCCGCGCCAGCCCATTGGTCATACCCGATATATTCGACAACCTCTCCCTGATCGACAGGAGTGATCGAGTTTTCAAAAAAGACCGGGATATTGCTTTCGTTGGCTTTTTTGACCGCGGTAACAATGGCGTTTGCATCAATGGGATTGATCGCTATCGCCGCGACCCCTTTTTGCAGCTCCTGTTCAACCACTGATACTTGCCCAAAATAATCGCTTTCCTTCTCAGCGGCCACAACATCCACTTGCCATCCCAGTTTTTGTGCTTCACTGGTAGCGCCGTCCTTTATGGCAATATGGAAAGGACTGCCGAATCCGGGGGGGACAATGGCAACGCGAACTCCTGAGTAATTTGACAGTTCTTCAGGTTCAGGAGCATTCACACATCCAACCAGGAAAATCAAAAATAACAAGAAACGGGTGCTTTTTAAAACGGTTTTACTGGTTGGCATAATTCCTCCCTTTCTAAATTACGCCGCTTCGCGAAATATACTTTCTGAAAATAATTTCGGCAGGGTCATTTTGGATACTATTATGATATAGATCATAAATTATTGCCACAACATGCCGAGCTATCCAGAAAGATTCTGGATAGCTCAACACGAAGAGAAATGCGTGAATGACTAACGAACACCCTGGTCGATGAGGCCAGAGATTTCACCGAGGTTTCCGGGGGTGAAGGTGCCGACACCGGTATTGATGGTCAACCCTGGGATCAAGTAGTTCTTATACAGCCAGATCTGCTGAACAGGGAAATAGCCTTGCAGATAAAGAACCTGATCGAAACTGGCGCTGATCCATCCTTTTTCAATGCCGTCTTTCGT
>CAZNAF010000034.1:0-22791 GCA_964570925.1 uncultured Anaerolinea sp. | reverse complement strand
CGCATCCACGATACCCTGTGAACTGACAGAGCGGCCTTCCTGGTGCCAGATGTCATAGACCAAAGCTTCATCACCAGGTTTCAGTCCAGCAGCAACCATTGCCGTACCGGTCAAGTAACCGCCGTCGTGCAGGTCCGCGCCAGCGTAGCCAAATCCAACGGGTTGGTATTTTTGCATGATTTCCTTGAAGGCGGCATCACCCGGATTGTTCCCGGAGGTGACCACAATGCCCAGGCCTTCGGCTTCATCGATGAGAGCAGAGAAAGCATCGCCACCAGGGTGTCCCATGATCACAATGCCATCAGGTTTGGCAGCCAGGGCTTCCTTGAACTGGTCGATCATCTTCTGATTGTCCCAACCGGAATACTGTTCGACGAGTTTGATATTCAATGCTTCAGCTGCGGCTTTGGCACCATTGGTGCGCGCAAGGGTTGAGGCATCCCCTGCGGTACCACCCATCTGCATATAGATGACGAGTTGGTCTGTGGCTGCAGCGGGTTCTTCAGCAGCGGGGGCAGCTGCTTCTTCCACAGCGGGGGCAGCGGGTTCTTCAGCAGCGGGTGCGGCAGGTTCCGCGGCGGCGGGGGCGGCAGTACTTCCACAAGCCACCAGGCAGAATGAAGCGACCATCATGAGGGTCAGTACTACAAAAAATTTCTTCATTTGATACTCTCCTTTTTTGATTTGTTTGAAAAATCGATTTTGGTTCTGGTGTTAGGGTTTCCTTGAAAATATTTGATTCTCCTCCTTTTATCTCGATCTTCTTGGTCAGCTTGGCAAGATTGATTCAACCTTTTAAGTCGATCGGTGCCTCGTCGGATTTGTGGATGCGCGAAGGCGTCACCCAGTGTCGAACCCGTTTTGAATATTCTGTGATGTGGCCTTCACCAAGAACAATATTGAGTACGACCGAGGCCCCCATGACCAGGCCTTCAATTAATTTGACCCAATAGCCGCTGATCGTGGTTGCGACAACGCCCGCTTCCAGCGATCCGATGATATACGCGCCATATAAGGTGCCAAACAGAGATCCATAACCACCGGCGATGGAAGTTCCTCCGATGAATACGGCTGCCATAGTAGGCAGCATGAATCCGGCGCCCTGGGTCGGAAAAAATACGTTGATCTCGAGGGTCAGCAAGACCCCCGCAAACGCTGCGATCATCCCCATGAACACAAAAAGATTGATCCTGGTCTTTTCTACATTGATCCCCATGACCCTTGCGACGTTCACATTGTCGCCAATGAACATGGTAGCTTCCCCAAAGACGTGTCGGTTTAAGATGAACCATAGAAAAACGGTCAGAGCCAGCGCCCAAACTGCCTGCATGGGAACAATGCCAAAAAGGCGTCCGACAAAGATGGCATGCAAGGGGGTTGTCGTGATCTCCTTAATGTTCAGCTGAAGCCCGTTGGCCAGAAGTATTGTTGCACCATACCAGAAGAATTGTGAGGCCAGGGTTGCCATGATGGAAGGAACTCCGATCTTGGCCACCAGCAAACCGTTAATGTAGCCCACCAAAGCGCCGCTGGCGATGGCTAACACAAATCCAAGCCAGGGCGCGAAAGGAGAATAGAAGCCTTTGAACACCCAGGCGAGAATAAAACCGGATAATGCAACCACTGCCGGAAAACTAAGGTCCATTTCACCGGCGGTTACCACCAGCGTCAGACCCAAGGCGCACACAAGCACCGGCGGGACAGTCTGCAGAAAGGACATATAAATTCGATATCCAGTGAATACCGTCGGAGCTGCGATGATCAGCACGCCATATAAGACCGCCAAGACAGCAAAAACTGGAAGGCCTTCGATCCTTGAAAAGAACCTGAAAAGTGTGTTTTGTTTCATCATTTCACCTTGTCTCTTTTTCCATGAGAGTAATCAAGCAGGAATTCATCGATCTCCTTCAAGGTGATATCCTTTTTTTCAAAAGTCGCGACTATTTCACCTCGATCCATGATCACAAAGCGATCAGAAATGTCATAGACATCAGCCATGGTATGCGAAATATAAATACAGGCTTTTCCAGCCTCCTTGATCTTGTGTACAAAGTTAAGTACCTTGGCAACTTCTTTTAAGGAAAGCGCTACTGTCGGCTCATCAAGAATGATCAACTCTGCTTCAAAGAACATGGCTCTGCCGATTGCCACCCCCTGGCGCTCACCTCCAGACAGCTTGTTTACTTTGGAGTCTACTGTGATCCCTCTCCCGCGGAACCCGATCGTATTGACCATGATTTCATTGGCGATCTCTTTTTCCTTTTTAACATTTATGAAACCTAGGGGAAGTGTGATCTCTCGGCCAATAAAGAAATTTCGCCAAAGCACTTGTTTTTCTCCAAGTGATTTATCCTGGTAAACCGTTTCAATGCCGTGTTCATGAGCCCGTTTTACGTTATAGGTTTGAAGATTGACCTTGTTTCCGGCGATATAAAGCTCACCACTGGTTGGTGGAAAAACGCCGGTAAGGATTTTTACCATCGTGGATTTCCCGGCTCCATTATCTCCGATCAAGCCGATGATCTCATTGCGTTTCACATCCATATTGATGTTCTTGAGTGCGCAAACATGACCAAAATATTTTTCAATATTGATCATTTGCAGTGCATATTTTTTTAGATCAGCATCAACCGCCATTCGATCTCCTTATTTTTCTTAATTTTTCAATGTTCATTTGGATGAAGGTCGTTGGATTCTTACTTGTTTCCCTCCCTTGATCTGGAGTAAGTACAATTCACAGCAAAAGCCGTTACACGACAAAACAAATTCCACTCTGCGCACCAAAGGATGCCAGATGAGAATTACTTATTCTTTTTCTTTACCTAATAATGGAGACGGGTCTTGATAAATTTGAAAAAATAATAGCAAATGCTATTTTTATAACCAATAGGTTAAATGCAGATTAAATGCAAATCGGATGCATGAGAAGTGCAAATGAAAAGGCCTTCTTTTACGCGAGTGCACGAAAAGTGCAACGCAAAACGTGATCGGTTGATGATGTATGGAAGATTAGAAACAGGCTATTTGTGAAATTCCGCTCGTAAATTTGTTTGATGAGATCGCACCAAGGCATCGGTCAATACTTCCAAGGCTTCCTTTAGATCATAGAAATATTGTCGCCGGCTGACATGTAGTTCGCGGGTTATTTCTTCAACCATCAACTCCTGGACATAAGTCAGTTGGAGGATTCGATGAGCCTTCTGACCGGTCGTGTCATGATTGTTAGTGGATCTTAAGGGGAGGTTGTCGATTGTGGATTGCAGGAACTGCCGCAGGGCTTCGCCGCGTTGGACAGGCGTGTACTCAACCAGCACATCGGGTGTGGTTAAAGCCCATTCCGCGAGAGGACTCCTGCCAAGATAAAGGTCGTCCCAAAGATGGCGTAAGGTGTCTCTTGTTTGCGCGAGTAGCCAGCCGCTTTCCAGGAGCCAGGCGTCTTCCAACATTTGGGTCATTGAATTGGTAATGTTTACCAATACTCTTAAGGCCTCACCACGGAAGGCATTGGGTACTTTACTTTGAACCTCCATGACACCGATCGTACGTTTATTAACGATTAGGGGCAGCGCCACCGCCGATTGAACTTCTGAGTTGATCGGAACAATTCCAACGCGGTGGGTGATGTCAGCGACTCGAACCGGTTGGCCCATCTCTTTCGCTTCATAAACGATGCCGCCTTTTCCAGATATCACCTGATTATCAGATTGTTGATCTGATTCACCGGTTCCGGTATTCGCCTGGAAAATAAGATCCCCGGTGTCTCGATTTGCCAGATAGATGCGGCAAAAGGTGGAACCCAGTTGTTTATCAACGGTTTGTGTGATCCGTAGCAACACTTCATTCAGATATTGGCCTGTAAGAATTGGCGTATTCACCTCCGATTTGGATACGGATTGCCTGGCTCTGCGCCGCTCAACATCAATTAATACCGCCACCAGGATAATACCGCCTGTGATGGAATCTCTCCACCAAGGCAAGGCATTGAGCATGATCAATCCATTGGGGATGATGGTAATGATCATGACGCCGATCAAGGTGCCCCATACACTTCCTATCCCGCCGCCCAAACTGACGCCTCCAATGATCGCGGCCGCGATGGAATATAATTCGTAACTTGCCCCGATGGTGGGAGCAGCGCCGTCGATGTATGTCATCAGAATAATTCCAGAGAGGGCTGCCAATAGACCGCTTATCGCGTAAACATAGGTTTTATGTCGATCAACATTAACACCAGAAAGTCGGGCAGCAACTTCGTTACCGCCAACGGCATAACAATAGCGGCCAAATTTTGTATTACGTAAGACATACCAAGCAATAAAATAGACACAGGCCATGATGATCACGGGTATTGGAATGACCCACAAATACCCGTCGGATATCCACTTGAAATCGTCTGGCAAGGAGTGGGTCGGCCAGCGGTAAGAAAAAACTTGATTGACACCGCTTAAACCCACCATGGTCGCCAGGGTCACAATGAAAGGCGGCATGTGACGATTTGAGATCAGCCAGCCTTGCAGGGCGCCGACGATCATTCCGCACGCCAAACCGATGAGTATGGCCAGGTAGGAGAGGGGACCGCTCAAGGGAGGAATGATCCCAACCCCATTGCTCATGAAGCTGGCCGCGATGAGTCCGGAGAGGGCGGCCACTGAACTTACTGACAGGTCAATTCCACCGGTTAACAATACCAGCGTTTGCCCGACCGCGATGATGCCAATCGTAGATGCCATTGTGGCGATAAGTATAAAATTTCCTGGCTGGCGGAAATTTGGGGATAAGATGGAAAAGACCGTTATCAATAACAGCAAACCAACGAGTGCGCCTATTTGGTCCAGTCTCCAGAAAGACCGATAAGTCAAACTTGTAAGCCAGCGGGATTTGTTATTCAAGTTGGAGGAATTAGATCGCTTCATAAGAGGCTCCTCCGCCAGCATATCGCAGGATGATCTGTTTTGAAGCCTCCGCGCGAGGCAGATTGGCCACGATCTTTCCCTGGCGTATGACCAAAATGCGATCACACATTCCTAAAATTTCTGCCAAATTCGAGCTGACAATAATGATGCCTGTTCCTTTACTTGCCAGATCACAAATTAGATTGTAGATCTCAACGCGGGCGCCCACATCGATCCCCCGGGTTGGCTCATCAAAGATCAACACCCTGGCACCGGCAACCAGCCATTTTGACAGGACGATCTTTTGTTGCGTGCCGCCTGATAATTCCAGAGCGGGCTGAAGTAGATTCTCACTGCGAATTCCCAGTCGTTTAGCGAAACGATTTGCCAGATCGCTTTCAAGCCGATGATCGATCAATGGGCCTGGCCAGGCATTTTCCAGAGCCGCCAGGGTGATGTTGTTCTTGGTTTGCATATCCAGAACAAGACCTTGTTCCATTCGGTCTTCGGTCAACAAACCAATTCCGTGGGAGATGGCATCGTGGGGTGAAGTTACTTTTATTAACTTGTTGTCCAGATAGATTGCCCCTTCTTGAGGGAGGTCTGCTCCGAAAATTGCCCGTGCGATGGCTGTCCCTCCGGCGCCTACCAGTCCTGCGATCCCGAGTATTTCACCTGAATGAAGGGTAAATGAAATTTCTTCCGGTGAACTGGTAGGGCGAAGTCTTTCAACTCTTAATAATTCTTTTTCAGACCCCTTGTTAATCCTGGTTTGTTTTTCGGGCAGGTTGCGTCCAACGATCAACCAGATCAGTTCATCCAGGGTTGTCTTTTTCAAGTCCACCGTTGTGATCTTTTTCCCATCTCGCAGGATGGTGGCTCTGTCACCAATTTTTAATCCTTCTTCCAAATGGTGACTGATATAAATGATGGCGATGCCTTGTGAACGAAGCGCATGAATGACGTTAAAGAGATCCGTGATTTCCCGTTCCGAAAGGGACGAAGTAGGTTCATCCATGATGATCAGATCGGCAGCCTGGTGAAGGGTCCGAGCCACCTCGACCATCTGTTGTTCAACAGGGGTTAAGTCCATCACCAGCATCTCTGGGTCCAGGGCGAGGTTTAACCGGTCCAGCAAGGCCTGTGCCTCTTTGATCATTCGTTTGCGATCGATGATCGGGATTCTGGGAAGTACATGCAATTCACTACCCAGGTAAATATTCTCCGCGATCGACAAATATTGCACCAGGTTTCGCTCCTGATAGATCGCGCTGATGCCCGCTTTTTGTGCATTGGCCGGATTCTTGAAGGTTACCGATTTGCCTTTGAAAAAAATTGAACCTGAATCGGGTTGGAAAACGCCGGTCAGGATCTTTATTAAGGTTGATTTTCCGGCGCCGTTTTCACCAAAAATAATATGAGTCTCTCCGGGTTTTACATCCAGGTTAATGTCCCGCAATGCTTGCACACCCGGAAATGCCTTATTGATCCCTTTTAATTGCAGGAGAGATTCGGTTTGCGTCATGATCGTTTTTGTGACCCCATCAGGTTACTCTCTCATATAAATTTTTTGCGTTTAACTGATTTTGAGTTGAGGAATATTTCAAAATCAAATTTGAGTGATCAAGGTTGTTTCCACTTGCGGTTAATTGAGCATGATCTATACATAAGATTGATTGATCGAAAATCATAAAACCGGACGAATTGGGCAACAATCATTTTACAATAAATCACAAAAAAGAATAACACGAGAAGTCCATTATATTTTTCACAGGTCAATACCCATAAGAAGTTGCGATCGTGAAAACCAAAAGATCGTTTGTAAAAAATGAGACATGTCAAAAAGGTGAAAACGGTTAAAAAATGGCGAGAATTTTTCACGCTGGAAGAATTGCTTCAACAAGAGGAAAACCATCCTGCAGAAAATCTACTCTATTGGGTTGTCAAGTCTTTAGACCTGAAGATGCATGTTTGCTGAACCTTTTGCCGTGAAAAGGAAAAAAACTCCCGAAGATTTTCTCCGGGAGTGTGATTCTTAAACGTCTAAATTTCTTACCGCATGCGCGTGGGTGGTGATGAACCTCGTGCGCGGCGGCACGACTGCCACCATCATCATGTCGAAGGTGCGGTCCGCCTTGGCGGCGTCTGCGATGGAGACCTGCAAGAACGTGCGGCCTTCTGGGTTCATTGTTGTATTCAAAACCTGCTTTTGGTCATTTTACTGGGGCCGAAGTAAAGCTCCTCGATGGATTTCTGCTCAACAACAACCAGTTCCTCGAGGCAAATGTCTTCAAATACTAATTTCACCTGTATTTATCAGGGGTAGGGTTTTCTTTCTGGTGAAAGTCACCGATAAAAATATATACGGAAAAGAAAAATGGTTCCTCCAGCCTCAATCGTTGGAGAAACCATTCGTGATTTATTATCTTATTTCGACAAGTTCTCCTCTTACTACTTGCCGATAAAGATAGCTGTCTGTTTTTTCATGATAGCCCTGGCAGGTGACGAGCGTTATCCAACTTGAACTCTTCTTTTCTAATGCAGAAAGATCATTTGGACTAATTAGTTTCACTTGTCGAACTCGATAGATAAATTCTTGATCACCTATATGGATGACGAATTTGTCATTCCAACTCAACTGATTGAGATCTGCGAATGGACCGGGTTTTCCATTAGGAAGATAGACGTGACCGGTAATGACCGAGTTTCCAGCAGAGGTTGGATATGCAGTTTCCTCCAACCAACCCGCGGACTTGCCCAACCACGATACATCCCACTCATTATTTGCCATGGGTACGCCTACGATCGGCATTTTGACGCCAAGATCAGGTATCTCAAGCCAAAAGTCATTCATCTCATTAAAAAGAGAAGTTTGCTTGGGTAATAAACTTATCTGATCCGGTGCAAACCCTGTATCTGGCAGTCTAACAGCTGTGGTATCCCAGGTAGATGATGCCGTTGCGACGGACCTTTCACCGGCATCATCAACATCGCCATCACCATTACGATCAACGTCAATAGATGCCGTGTTTCTTACCACCTGGCTATCCTTTACTCGTACACCAAATGTAATTGAGATGGCATTGGTGGCCTCGTTTGGATTAACAACTCCAAAATCCGGGCCGAGAATACCTGCCCAGATTATCTGCCCGCGAGGGTATGGGTCGGTGGGTCCTTCGTAATAACATAAGGTTGTCGTTGTGGCAGTTGAACCCGCTGTCGCTTCACACGAGACACCTAACGAGGTTGAATCATCAGGTGCATCGCCTGGTACCCCGTATCCACTTTCTATCAAACCGGGTACGAATTCAGAGAATTCCGGGATAGGGTCTCGCACGACAGCATAAACTCCTGCAATATTGGACTCATTGATCCAGACCATTGTCCATTTTAGGAAGGGTTGTTCATTTGCATCCAGGGTTTTTATCCCAAAAGGTGGATCAAAGATACGTGCTCCAAAATTAACGTCGGTTCCTTCATTATTATTGGTCGGATCGTTGTCGTGAGGAACAGGGTCAGGGTCAGAACCGGCTTGCGATAAATCATTTACCTCTTCGTCTGCAGGGCTTGTACCATAAGCTGTCGCTGAATTAATAAAAGGTCCTGCGGATGTTGGTATCGCTCTTACGACCAGGGTAAAGGTTTTACTCTGACCAACTTCAAGTAAATTGCCCGGTCCTAAAAGATTTATATTCGTACTGCCATCATATACTGGCGTCCCGTCTGGATTATTGTTTAGCGATAGGTTAGTATCTGGGCTTGTTATCGATTGAATAGTAAATGTGGTAGGCAACGGAAACGTATTCGTCAGGTTATCGGTGACCTGTACATTATGAAGCGTTACATTCCCATAATTTTTAATAAGAATATTCATGGTCACATCATAAGTGCCGGCACTCACTCTTTCGACCTTGGTTACATCTTTTGCAATGCCAATTAATGGACCCTGATGTGCGCTGATCGTTTTGGTGGCATTATTTGAAGTTACTGTATCTACGTCCTCATCCGTGGCTGTGGCAACCACATGATTTGTAATGAACCCTGAATCCAGGTCTTCCTGTGTGACAATATGTGTTGCTGAACAAGTAAAGAACTCAGCCGGAGCGAGCGTAGCTGGAACAGATGAACAGATCACCTCTCCATTTTCTGCATCAACATTATCGTCAATGACTTTAAATGGAGCCAACAGGGTAGATGTGCCTGTATTGATCACTTTATAAGAATAATTTACTATTTCACCAACTTCTTTGAAATAATAATCCTCTTCTTCATCAATGGTTTTTTCAATGGTCATTTCGTTCAAGCCGTTAATATCTTCACTGTAATTATTTGCTTCGTTAATGTCTGTTAATCCTGGTGGAGGAACGACCGAAGCTGAGTTTTTTACATTTGTTGTTGCATCTGCGGCAATACTGGTGGTAACTGTATAGGTTATCTTTTTTCCAGCTGGTATATTCACCACATCCTGGATATTGCCACTCCCGTTTGTAGTACACGTTGCGCCAGTTTCAGGCTCACATGTCCAGGTGGGAGATGCAAGTGAGGTTGGAAAAGTATCGTATACAGTTGCTCCAATCGCTTCGCTGGGGCCTGCGTTAAGAACTTCAATGGTGTAGATCGCCGTTTCGCCCTTATCTCTTGAGATTTTTCCATCTGTTTTTGTGATTGAAAGATCCACAGCTTCGCTGACCGTTAATGTGGCAGTATTGGAACCAACACCCGTGCCTCCATTGGTGGAAGTAACTGCCTGAGTGTTATTGTTATAGATTCCAAAAGGTGCGGTTACATCCACTGAAACAACGCATGAGTCGCCTGACGCAATCGTACCGTCGCTAAAAGTTAATGACTCGTCGTTGGCTGCCGGTGTAAACGTTGGAGATCCACAACCGGCGGATAAAACGATATTTGGAGGGTCTTTAACTTTCAATCCAGTTGGAAAACTGTCAGTGAAACCAACACCGGTTAAGGCGCCTGTGTTTCCGGTTGGATTGGTAATCGTAATGGTAAGCGTACTGGTTCCATTCTCAATTATTGCATCCGGCGAAAATGCTTTTGAAATGGTTGGTGCATCCAGAACCGTTAATGTGGCTGCGGCAGTGTTGCCATTGCCACCATTGGTTGAAGAGACTGTATCACTCACATTGGGATATTGCTTTGGCACGTCTGCTGAAACTAAAATAGACACGTTACAAGATCCACCTGGGATGATGAACCCGTCTGCAAGCGTGATTGAATTGGCCGTACTGGTGACAGTACCTCCGCATTGTGCACCAGAAGGATCTGACACCTTGGTCATCCCCTCTGGAAAAGTATCTGTAAATGCAACACCGGTTAAGGAAGAAACTGAGTTGGGGTTGGAAATGGTAAATGTTAATAGAGAAGTACCACCAACCGCAACCGGGTTGGGCGAAAAAGATTTAGAAATTACTGGCCCAACTATGGCGTAGACAGTAACTGAATCGGAATTTGAGGTAATTGTACCTGTATTGCCATCACTGGCAGTTGCCGTGGCAATATTTACAACGGACCCTCCGGACACATCATCTGGTGTTACGGTGTACCGATTTGATCCTGTTTTTGAACATGAAGTGACAGCACTCGGCGGTAAAACAGTTGCACTTCCACAGGAAAATGGTGCAAAATGATCATCAAAAATAGTGAAGGGGGCATACAGGGTTGTGTTTCCGGTATTGGTCAGGGTATATGTGTAATCAATCCGATCCCCTTCTGCTCGATAACCTGTTGTTGCAGTTGTTTTTACAAGCGTTAATCGAGACAAAGGAACCGTCACACTACTGCTATTTGAAGTTACATCGCCTCCCCCGGTATTGGCATCTTTGGCTGTTGCAATTGCTGAATTGGTTACTAATTTTGCCGAAATATCGCCCTCAACAACTGTATAGTTTGCAGTACAGGTCGTGGTCGCCGCAGGAGCCAGAGAAGTAACTGTTCCTCCATTGCCGCAATCGATATTGCCTGTTATTTTGTCATCACTGACGGTAAAAGGAGCATATAAAACTGCTGTACCAGTGTTGGTTAATAGATAATTATAAACTATGGTGTTTCCGATGGCTGAATAGTAAGAAGTTGCAGTTGATTTTGAGAGTGAAAGTCCAACACCATTGGCAGTGAGTGTGGCAGAAGCAGTGGTTCCTTGACCGCCATTGGTCGAGTTTACCTTTCCAGTAACATTATTGAATACGCCACCATTCACTGCTGTCACGTCAACCTGAACAGTACAAACATTATTGCCAGTGGATGCCGGTTGAATGGTTCCATTTGAAAAACTCAAAGTGGTGTCATTTGTTTGAAGAGCAAAAGTTGGACTTCCACAATTGGGAGAAATGAACACATTTGGTGGCTCTATTGCCTTAACCCCTGCAGGAAAAGTATCGGTAAAACTTAAGCCTGTTAAAGCAACCGTGTTTTCAGCAGGATTTGTTACTGTAATGGTTAATCTACTGATAGCTCCTCTGGTAATCTCGGCCAAATTAAAGGCCTTGGCAATTATTGGTGGAGCAATTACTGTAAGAGTATCAGAAGCGGGATTTCCCGATCCCCCTTCCGTTGATGTTACATTGCCGGTCTCATTGTTGTAAACACCACCAACAGCGGCTTTGGTACCAACGGTCACTGTACATGAACTGTTAGCTGCAATGCTGCCTCCGGTCAGGGTGATTAAGTCGCGTGAAGTATCCACATCAACGGCGGTAGTTAATGTGCCGTTACATTGAGTGACATTCGGTGGCGTGGCAACCACCAGGCCTACGGGCAGTAAATCAGTAAATCCGATGCCTGTTAATGTTGTTGAGTTGGGGTTGGTAATCGTAAATTGGAGGGGTGAGGTCGCGCCGACGATTACAGGATCAGTTAAAAAGGACTTTGTAATGGTTGGAGGATTTACCAAATCAGCAACGGTTAAGGTATCACAAGCGAGGTCATTGGTTGCTCCTTCGGCATTAGTCAGGGCTCCAGATTGAATGCAATTTTGATAAGATCCTGCGCTTGAAGAGATCACAGCGATCTGGATGGTACAAGTGGATATTGCATCTATTGTGCCACCGGTCAAGGTTAACCTGCGGGTTAAAGGATCGTAAGCCATGGTTCCACCGCATTGTGATCGTTCACTTGGGCTTAAACCATCAGTTGCTGGGACTAAACCTACGGGAAGAATATCAAGCAACCCAACCTGTGTAAGCGCAAAATTCGCCACGTTTTGAATCGTGATTTGCATCGTGGTTTGAACGTTAGTCCCAATTGGGTTTGTTAGGAATTTTTTCCCCACCACCGCACCAGGGATGTTATTCAATGTTGCTACAGCAGACAGCGGATTTGAGGCGCCGTTGGTTGATGTAACCGCGTTAGTCGGGATTGTATTGGTTAATCCATCTCTCACATTGGAAGTAATATCAATTGAAAGAGAACAAGTTGAATTCTTGGTCATACTTCCACCACTAAAAGTGAAGGAATATCTGTCTGGGGAAACTGTGATTGTACCCCCGCAATTTCCCGTTGATGCATTTGCTGGATCAGCAACTAATAAACGAGCTCCAGGAATCTCAGAATGAATTGGTAAATTATCAGTGAAACCAATTCCAACCAACTGAGCATCGTTTGGATTATTCAAAGTCACGGTCATTTTCGAGGATGAACCCATATTTACCTGACCTGGACTGGCAAACCCCTTTGCCACACCGATGATCAGGTCGGCTACCTCAATATCGGCTGTTGCCCGAGCTGGGTTCGTGACAACAACAGCCGGAGAGGTTCCGTGAATTGTGCCTGAGACAGAATTGGCTGCAATTGTGTTGGTTAGTTTTCCGGTCACCACACCTTTCACGTCCACATCAATTCTACAAACGCCTGGCACGCTGCCCACTTGCGCCGGAATGATCCCTCCACTTAAACTCACACTTGTTCCATTGGCATTTGCAACAACCCCGGAACCACAAGTGGAATGAACATTGGGCGTTGAAGCAATTTGGATGTTTGATGGAAGTGTATCGGTAAAACTCACACTCTCAAGATAATTAGTATTCGTGTTGGTTAGGGTGATCGTAAAAGTGGAGATGCCGTTGATATTAACAGTATCCGGATAGAATGCTTTGCTTACAGATAAGCCGCTTACGGTCAAATTGTCAGAAAAGCTGCTGGTAATATTACGATTTTGGTCATTTGAGATATTTGCGGAGGATATGGTATTAGTAAAAACACCTTTTGTGCTTGAGGTCACATTGACCCTCAAAATACACTCTTGCCCGGCTGGAATCGTTCCTCCAGAATAAGTCAAAAGGATATCGCCAGCCGAAGGGCTGAATGTTCCTCCCTGACAATTGGCGTTCTTTGAAGCCGTGGGAACATCTGCCACACGTACGCCAATTGGCAAAGAATCGCTTAATGAAAACCCGGTCAATTGAGTATCTGCTGGCGCTGTTAATCGAATCGTTAACGTTGATATTCCATCCACTTTAATTGTTGATGGACTAAATGCTTTGGATCGGCTTGTGATCCCGGCACCAGGATTATAGATCGTGATATTTGAGGATACATCAGCCACATTCGTAACACCAGATGTAGCTGTCGAAATCGAATTAGCCGGAATCGTATTGGTAAAAGAACCTGCAATTGAACCAGTTACTATGGCCGTAATCGTGCAAGACCCAGGATCTCCAGCCGGAATTATTCCATCACTAAAAGATAAAGACTGTCCACCAGGACTTATGGTAACCGTACCATCGCATTGTGAAGCATCTGCTGAAACCACCGTCAGACCACTCGGCATCGTATCAGTAAAAGAAACCGATGTATAGGGTGAGGATGTGGGATTCTGAATAACGATGCTCATGGTTGTGTTCCCACCCACAACCATATTGCTCACAGCAAATGATTTTGTCATACCAATGGATTGAAAATTTATCGGCGCAGAAGCCGCTGAACTATTTGTGACCCCTTGCTGGGTTGTGATGGCTCTTGCCGGGATCGTATTTAAATAGACACCGGCGATATCTGAGGTTACATTTACTCTCACATCGCAATATGTGTTTTTTGGAATTGTGACATTTCTAATGGTAATAAAAGAAGTACCACCTAATGCATCAAATGTTGGAGACCCACAATTGGAAGAATAGGTAACCCCTGGTGCGCCGGCGAGTTTCACGTTGGTCGGTAAATTATCAGTGAGACTTACTTGAGTTAAATCATAATTAAGATCGTTATTTCGAATTCTGATTGTTAAGGTAGGGTCCTCACCCACCCAATTTGTGTTACTCGAGAAGCTTTTGCTGATGCTTGGAGGTGTAATTGCATTCACCACTAAATTTGACGACGAGGGAGTTTGATTTGTAATGCTTATTGTGCCTGTAGGATCGGTAGCTTTTAATGCAAGTGCAGCGATTGTATTGTAATAAGTGTTTGCTGTTGTTGAAGTGACATTTACAGTTATTGAACAAATACCGTAACTTGAGTCCGCTGCTGGGACTGTTCCGCCAATTAATGAAATTGTCGATCCAAAGGTTGATACATAACCACCAGCACATGTCGTTGCAGCATTTGCCGGGCTTGCAAATGTAACACCTGATGGTAAGGTATTTGTTATTGCCGCTGGAATTGTGGAAAGAGTTAAAGGAAAACTGTTTGGATTGGTGATCGTTATTGTAAAAACAGAAGTTCCACCCGACCCAATGGTAGTAGGAGTAAAAAAGTTATTTACCTGTGCTGGAAAGGATACTTCTTGCGCATTAACAATCGGAATATTGATATGTGTGAATAAGCTAACAAATAATCCAATGCTAATAACTTTTCTTAACCAATAATTTAATTTTTCCATTAAATAAATATCCACTAAGATTAAAAGTATGGTTAATTAATAATACCGAAAAATAAATTATAGGAAATAAACAACGCATAAGATTGTTTACTCATACTCTAATATATAAAATAGATACTTATTACAATTCCCGTAATAAGTCTTGTATTAAGCAAGGAAAATAATTTCTAAACGTCCAGGTTCCGAACAGCGTGTGCGTGGGTGGTGATGAACCTCGTACGCGGCGGCACGGCTGCCCCCATCAGCATGTCGAAGGTGCGGTCCGCGTTGGCGGCGTCTTCGATGGAGACCTGTAAGAGCGTGCGGCCTTCAGGGTTCATGGTCGTTTCCCAAAGTTGCTGCGGGTTCATTTCACCCAGACCCTTGTAACGCTGCATGGAGGCTTTTTCCGCCACGGCGCCCAGTTCCTTGAGGTAGGCATCCTTTTCGGCTTCCGTGTAAACGTATTTCACCGTGTTGCGGTGGGCGATGCGGTAGAGAGGCGGCTGGGCGATGAACATGTGCCCCTCTTCAATGATCTGCGGCATATAACGGAAGAAGAAGGTCAACAGTAACGTGCGGATGTGACTTCCGTCCACGTCGGCATCGGTCATGATGATCACCCGCCCGTAACGCAGGTTCTTGATGTCAAAATTGTCGCCGATACCCGTGCCGAGAGCCGAGATGATGGACTTGATCTCTTCGTTGCCCAGGATCTTGTCGAGGCGGGCGCGTTCGGTGTTGAGGATCTTGCCGCGCAGGGGCAGAATGGCTTGAAAGTGGCGGTCGCGGCCCTGTTTGGCCGAGCCGCCGGCCGAGTTCCCTTCCACGATATACATTTCGGTCTTTTGGCTGTCGCGTTCAGAGCAGTCCGCCAGTTTGCCGGGCAGGGTGAGGCTCTCCAACGCGGATTTGCGGATGACCAGGTCGCGTGCTTTGCGGGCCGCGTCTCTGGCACGCGCCGAGGTGAGACACTTCGACACGATGGCCTTGGCCGTGGAAGGATTTTCTTCTAAGAAGGTGCCGAAGGCCTCGCCGACCACCTGCTGCACGTAGGTCTGCACCTCCGGGTTCATCAGCTTGACCTTGGTCTGGCTTTCGAACTGCGGATCGGGGTGCTTGATGCTCACGATGGCGGTCATGCCCTCACGCGTGTCATCGCCGCTGAAGTTGGGGTCGGTGTCTTTAAGCAGCTTGGCGCGTTTGGCGTAGTCGTTGACCACGCGGGTCACGGCCGTGCGCAAGCCGGTGAGGTGCGTCCCGCCGTCAATTGTGTTGATGGTATTGGCAAAGGAATAGACCGATTCGCTGTATGCGTCGGTGTATTGAATGGCGATCTCGATGCCGATATTTTCAATTTCCTTTTCCACAAAGAAGACGGGATGCAGTACTTCGCGGTTCTTGTTCATGTAGCGCACGAAGGAGGTGATACCGCCCTCAAACAAGAAGGTCGTCTCGTGTTCGGGCGGACGGTTGTCGGTTAGTCTGATCAGCACGTTGCGCGTCACGAAGGCCATTTCTCTGAAGCGCTGTGCCAGCGTGTCGAACTTATAATCGATCTCTTCTCTGAAAATTTCCTTGTCGAATTTAAAGCTGATCGTCGTACCGGTTTTATTGGGATCGGCTTTGCCAATCACCTTGACTGCTTCTTGCGGGATGCCGCGTACGTAACGCTGGTAATATTCCTGGCCGTCGCGGTACACGCGTGCTTCACACCATTCCGAAAGCGCGTTCACGGCGGAAACACCCACGCCGTGCAGACCCCCCGAGACCTTATAGGAGGAATGTCCGAATTTACCTCCGGCGTGCAGCATGGTCATTACCACTTCCAGGGCTGATTTCTGCTTCTCGGGGTGAATGTCCACGGGGATGCCGCGGCCGTTATCCATGACGCTCACGCTGCTGTCTGCGTGGATGACCACCTCGATGCGACTGCAGGAGCCCGCCAGGGCTTCGTCAATGGCGTTGTCCACGACTTCGTAAACCAGGTGATGCAGGGCTTTGAGGTCGGTGCCGCCAACGTACATGCCCGGTCTGCGTCGAACGGCTTCGAGCCCTTCGAGCACCTGGATGTCTTTCGCGCCGTAGGATGAGGGGATGTTATTGCTCAAGGGGGGTTCCTCCATTTTGGTTTTGCGTTTGAGAGGCCTCTGCCATGCGCTGCAAGTTCCCCTGCATCCATTTTAAGCCTTCGCGATAATAAATGAAACTGGCCGTCAGCAGGCTGGTCACCACGAATGCATGGCCGCCGATGCTGATCAGCGTCATCCACGAGGTGGAGTCAGGAAGCGTCCAAACCAGGTTCATCGCTTCGCTGATCAACACACAGGTGAACACAAAAAATCCCGTCCCGGGTAAAAAGATCCTCACCAGCCGCACCGAAAGCAGCATGGAGGGCAGCGCTTTTTGTTTCAACACATACACGCCGTGTGGGGCGAAAACAAGCGGCATGAACAACCAGACCAGCACGAACAATGCTGCCAGCACTAAAAATTGTCCGATACCGAAATTGACCAGGGAGATGAGTGAAAAGAGCATGGTCATGGGAAGCAAGATAAAGACCAGCAATAGGATCAACAAGGCGAACAGCACCAGGCTTTGCAGGTAACCGGCAAACAGGTCTTTGGCAGATAACTTTCCCCCGGGTTCGGCGGATACGCGTGAAAGCAGTTGAAAATACAGGCTGCCAAAAAAGAAACCGACCAGTAATAAGCCCAAAAGGATGGTGAAAACCAGGTTGGTAGAGGGGATCTCAAAAGCCAGTCCTTTGCCAAGCGGATTTTCGAGCGGTGAGATCCTCGCGATAATGCTTGGGATGCCAATGGGGACTGTGCGTAAGGCGTTGGCGAGGTTGAATTGGTCGAGCAACTCCGTCCAAAGGGTTTGATAGGTGTTCCAGGTGTCGGCCATTTCCGCCGGCCCGATACGCTGCATGTTTTCGCCCATGGTACTGATGAATGGGGTCAGCAGGGTTTTCACCTTGAGTCTTGGCCCCAGCCACAAGAGCGCGTCCAGCAGGATCGGAAAGAGCAGCAGATACCAGTGGTTGGCGATGGTATTAAAACCCTTCAAGAGGATGGGTAGGATTTTGGGGGGAGTTCCGGTCAGGGTAACTTTTGGATTTTTCATACAAAAACCAATTTTACCATATTCGCCTGCCCTCCCTCGCGTGAATTGATCCGCGACACCGTCATTCCGTGATTCCTCTAGTAAAATAAAGCTGTGAAAGAACAGCGCAGTCTTCCCAATATTGATCATCTAAGCGTGATCACGGCCGTGATTTTGTTGGCGTACGCCTTGACCGCCTTTATCCAGTTTCCTGAGCGTTCGCTAAATTTGCAACTGCCTGGGTTTCTGCTGACTTTAAAGTTCAATTTTCTTACCATCATCTCCGTTGTGGTCAGCGTGTTGGCTGCAGTCGGATCCGATTGGCTGGTGGGAGGTCACCCGTCCCTGGGCGGCGCGAGGCGTTTTCATCACTGGTTGATCCCGGCCTTCACGGCTCTGGTCATCAGTGTACCGCTCAATAACCTCAAGGTGGGGCTTTCCTGGTGGACCGTGCTGGCCCTGGGTGGATTGTTGCTCACCGGTGTGTTGATTTCTGAATACATCTCCGTCGACCCCGCGGATCATCGCTTCCCGATCGCGCGCATCAGCCTCAGCGCCATGTCTTTCGCGCTCTTCCTGGTGCTGCTCATCGCGGTGCGCGGTGCGGGGCTCAGGTTGTACGCAGTCCTCGCGGCCATCATGCCGGCTGTCGCGGTGGTCACCATTAAATCTCTGCATCTGCGTTTGGGCGGCTGGCAAACTGCCTGGATGGCGGGCATCAGTGTGGTGATGACTCAATTCGCCACAGGTTTGTTCTATCTGCCGGTGCGTCCGCTGCAGTTCGGCCTGGTCCTCATCGGCTTTACTTACGCTTTGATCAACCTGGCAGGCAGCCTTGAAGAAGACCGCCCCTTGAAAATCATCTGGATCGAGCCCGTCATTTTGGTGGTTCTGTTCCTGCTTTTGGCTGTCATTCTGTAATAATCAGCATCGTTTCTACATCCGTGGGGTTTTAACAACACGGTAAAACGTGGAGTGAAAGAATGGTATTTAATATTATCCTGGTACTTGTTTCATCATACTTGATCGGTTCGATCCCGGTCGGCTGGATCATCGTGAAGGTCTTCAAAGGCGATGACGTGCGCGAACACGGCAGCGGAAGGGTGGGGGGCACCAACGTAATGCGTGCAGCCGGCTTGCTGGCCGGACTGCTCACCGCCGCGGCGGACGCGGGTAAGGGTGTATTGGCCGGCCTGATCGCCGCCTCTCTCGTGCCTGATTCGATCTGGATCAAGGTGATCGCCGTCATTTTGGCCGTGGTTGGCCAGATCTTCTCGGTTTTCCTCATTGAAAAGGTCGGCTCTCGCCTGGTCTTTCGGGGCGGCGCGGGCGGTTCGACCACGCTCGGCGGGGCCATCGCCCTCGTGCCCGGCAGCTGGACGGTCATCCTGCCCCTGATCCTGCTGGTTTACCTGGGCATCGGCTATGCATCGGTGACCACCATCAGTATCGCTTTCTTTTCACTGGTCTATTTTGGCTACCAGGCCGCGGCCGGTCTGGGCCCTTGGGAATTTGTCTTCTACGGTGTGGCCACACTGCTCATCGTCCTCTACGCGCTCAGGCCGAACCTCAAACGGCTTGCTGAAGGCACGGAACGCGCCGTGGGACTGCGTGCCCTTTTTGAAAAAAAGCTCAAACAAAGCTAAAGTTGAATTTTTGATTGAAAATAAAACCGGCCTTTAGGCCGGTTATTTTTATGTATCCGCATCGTCGTTAAGATTTTGATAGACGTGCATGACATTGCGTTTGTGCAAGTCGACCCCCAGGCCCGCCAGGCTGACACGGCTTTTACCGCAGGATTCGATATCGATCTCCGCCAGGGCTTCAAGCGGTTCACGTTTTTTTGCGGCCGCCTTGACCAGTTTCTTGAGGTTGGTAAGGTAGGCGACGTTCTCACGCGTGGCTTCTTCGATCTCGCCGCGCAGGATGATGTCACCGTGGCCCTGGATGATGTTTTCGAGCCCCATTTTGCCCATGCGTTTCATCGTGGCCATCAATTCTTCTTCGTTGCCGTCCACGGTGTAGGGAATGGGCATGAAGGCGTCCCCGGCAAACAACACGCGGTCCTCCTCCACCAGCACAGAAATGGAATCTTCGGAATGGCCGGGGCTGGGGGACATGACCAGGGTCTTCTTACCCACACGCAGGGATAGGTTCCCGTCGCTGAAGGTCATATGCGGTTCCACGATCTTGACCGGTTCAAAGACCTTGTTATGTGCCTTGATGGCTTCGAGGGAGGCCTTGCCTTTTTCGACCAACAGTTTGCGGCACAAGGCGTGCCCAATAATGGTCGCGCCGGAAAAGAAGCAGTTGCCCCAGCTGTGGTCGGCATGGTAATGCGTGTTGATCACGTACTTGACCGGCACGCCCAGTTGATCTTCGATGAATCCCCGCATTTCGCGGGTTTCTTCAGGCAACGCCAGCGTATCGATGACCACCGCCCATTGCGGGCCGGTCACCGCGCCGGCGGTTACCTGCGCGTATACCTCGCTTTGAAACCAATAAACGTTATCTGATACTCTTTCGTGATGCATTGGGTGTTCCTTGAAGAAATAAAATAATTGCCAGGAGTTTCAAATGAGTAGAATAGCATAAAAGAAACCAAAAGTCAAAAAATTCCCTTAAATGGCAATTGGTAACTTGATCTGCCACCAAAAAAACATGTTTTCGTTCTCTCCTCGGTCCAAATAATCTCTCAGGTTATTAACCGCCTCCGCTTCATTTCCGCTGCCAGTACTCTTGCATCAATCTACCTGCCCATTCCGGCTGCCTGACCTTTTGGCGCGGCAAAAATTCCTCCATCACCGGCTTGATATCCAGCACTGGGGTGCCGTCCAGCGCATCCAGGCCTCTGACGGTTAGCGTGCGGCCTTCGTGGTGTATCAATTCACAGATGGTCGCCCCGATCCGGTTGGGGCGGTTCTTGCCGCGCTGGGCGAAGATGCCCATCAGCGGCCATTCTGTGTTGCCCCGTGGATGACGCGCGCCGGTCTCGATCTTCTCCTGTTCCACGCGGTCAAACACGTAAAACACCTCCACGTGTGAAAAGTATTCGATGTGTAACAGCGCCTCTGCGCCGTAGGGGTCGACCAGTTCGATGGTCGAGAGCACGTCCCCCCAATCGTCGTCCTCGATGACTGAACGTTTGTTTTTCACAATGGCTACCGCATGGAAATCAAAGTTCATGGCTTACCCTTTCTTCCCTGAGTGCGGTTGGAACCCCAGCGGGTGGTCTTCATTCAGCTGCAGCAGGTCCCACAGGTTACCATACAGGTCCTCGAAGACCGCCACCCAGCCGTAGTCCTCCTCCTTTGGAGGGCGCACGAAGTGGATGCCCTTTTCCGTCATCTCGTTGTAATCGCGCCAGAAGTCGTCGCTGTTGAGAAAGAGGAACACCCGCCCACCGGCCTGGTTGCCGATGAAGGCTTCCTGCTCGGGTTTGGACGCCCTGGCCAGCAGCAGGGTGGTGCCCTGCGAGTTGGGCGGCGCCACCACCACCCAGCGCTTGTCTTGCGCGGGCTGGTAGCTGTCTTCCACCAGGGAGAAGTGCAGCTTCTTGGTGAAAAAGTCAATGGCCTCGTCGTAATCTCTGACCACCAAGGCGATGTGTACGATGGATTGTTTCATCCGGCATCCTTATAAAGGAGAGGGTTTATTCCTTCCTTTTAATCTATTTCCTCTTGATCTTCACCTTGCGTTTGTGGATCTCCTCGTAATCGGGCACCTGGCGTTCGTAGACGCTGTCCATCAGCGGCGAGGAGATCATGAAATCCGCCGAGGCGCGGTTGTTTGCAATGGGGATGTTCCACACCACGGCCATGCGCAGAAGGGCTTTCACGTCCGGGTCGTGCGGCATCATCTCCAGCGGGTCCCAGAAGAAGATCAAAAAGTCGATCTCGTTGGTCACGATCTTGGCCCCGATCTGCTGGTCACCTCCCAGCGGTCCGCTTTGCAGTTTCTGGATGGGGAAGCCCAGTTCATCTTCCAGCAGCCTGCCGGTGGTGCCCGTGGCAAAGACTTCGTGATGCGCCAGTAGGTCGCGGTTGAATTTTGCCCATTCCAGCAGATCGGCTTTCTTGTTGTCGTGCGCCACCAGGGCGATCTTCTTGTCTTTTTGCATTTCAATGATCCGGTTTGACATATTGACTCCAGCGAAATTTCATATAACTCAATCCATTAATTGTATTTATTTTTCACGATTTCAGGTTTATTAAACCATCTCGATTTTTTATCAATCCACATAAATTGTTTTTACTTTCCTTCGCCCCTCTCCATCCATTGGATGGAGAAGGTTGGGGGTGAGGTTGTTCTTTAAAGAACCATCCATGCATCTATCGGGTCGCGCTGAAGGGCAAATCAGAAATTGGTTGCTACTTGAAATAGTTTTTTCGATGTGCTATAGTATTTTTGTGGCTGGTGGTTTTACCACAGGTTCACTCCTTATTGTTTCCAATAAATAACAACCTTTATCGTCTGCTGCATGGAAGTCTAGTTCGGTCTATTAACCTGACGCGTTCAGGTCAAAATTCAAGATCCGGGAGGGATTCATGTCAGATGTAGATGTCATCGTGATCGGCGGTGGATTGGGCGGCCTTTCCAGCGGAGCGCTGCTCGCGCACCAGGGCCGGCGAGTGCTCGTCCTTGAACAAAGCGACAGGGTGGGGGGCTGCTGTTCAACCTTTGAGAAGGACGGCTATCATTTCGACGTCGGCGCTTCCATCGTCGAGATCATTCAACCCATCGAAAAGGTTTTCGCCCTCATGGGCACCAGCATGCAGAAAGAACTGGACCTGATCCCCTGCGACCCGATCATGTCCTTCATCTTTGAGAACGGCGAACGCATCACCTATCCGCTCTCGGCAGAGAAGACCGGAGAGATGATCAGCAAGATCTCCCCCGAAGACGGCCGCAACTGGAAGGATTTTTGCGTATTCGCCCAGGACCTCATGGACGTCACCCTCGATACCTTCTTCAGCGAGCCGGCCA
>CAZNAF010000033.1:9544-25052 GCA_964570925.1 uncultured Anaerolinea sp. | reverse complement strand
GCAGGTCACCAACGCGTTACTCACCCGTTCGCCACTAAAACAATATTGCTATTGTCTCCGTTCGACTTGCATGTATTAAGCACGCCGCCAGCGTTCATCCTGAGCCAGGATCAAACTCTCCGCAAAAATAACACCTTTCGGTGTTTAAGATACGGAGTAACTATTTATTACATGAAACGACAGGGCATCGTCTTCCTATTACTCTTCAGTTGTTAAGGTTCTGTTTTCTTCCAAGGGCCAGATTTGTTCCGGCCGCTCCCTTTTCATCAATCGAGACAAAAAGCCCGATGACCCTCTGCAGGACGTCATCGGCCTGTCTCTTTGATGCTTTCAGTTTGTTAGCGATCTGCCTGTGAGAGCGAAATCTTCAACGCACTTGGGAGCATAATTGTAACCACACTCTTCTATCGTGTCAAGGGCTTTCAGCAATTAAGAGCCGGTGATTTTCTCACCGGTTCCTACTTCAGCCGGGTTACTGCTGGATTTCTGGTATTGGGTTTTCATTGATCTGCCTTTTTGGGCGAGACCTTGGCTGCATTTACGCAACGAGGTCAGATTATACACCTCCATTTTCATCTGTCAAGGGATTAATCTTAAAATTTCTTAATCGGATGTTTGTTTTTCCTGCCCTTGTCTTCTCTTCATCTAATATAATTTTAGTTCAACACCCCTTTTTGGTATAATGCCACTCAACCCATGACCAGAGGTGAAAAATGAAATCCCAGGTCTATTACGGTTCTCCCCATCAGGCAAAACTGGATGCCGGCGAGACTTTGCCTGCCAAGCTGGATCTAATCCTTGAACACCTGCATCTGCGTGATCGCGTGAAGGGCGAACACGTCTGTCTTAAACTGCACGTCGGTAACAATATCGGTTACTCCGTGATCCACCCTGTTTTCGTGCGCAAGGTCGTTCAGGCCATTAAAGACGGCGGCGGCAAACCTTTCGTGGCCGACGTGGATTGGGACGTGGCCGGTTGTGAAACGCGCGGGTACACTCAGGAAGTACTGGGCTGCCCGATCTTTCCCGTGGGCGGACCAAAGGACAGCTATTTTTACGAACACAATTATGATTTCAAAGGCATTAAAACCTGGAAGGTCGCGGGGATGGTGCAAGATGCCACTTTTTTGGTCAACTTCGCGCACGTGAAAGGTCATCCCTCTTGCGGGTTCGGCGGCGCTTTTAAAAATATCGCCCTGGGCTGCATGGTGGGGGAAACGCACAGCAAAATGCACGACACCAATCATTTTGACAGGTATTGGTTTAAGGAAAAATGCACGGATCGGACGATCATGCAAAAGATCGTGGCATCCTGCCCATTCGCCGCAATCGTTTTTGATAAAAAAGACGCCGATGAGCTTCACCTTCATTTTGAACAGTGTAACCAATGCGGCCGCTGCCTTGAGATTGCTCCTTCAGGCAGCCTGAAAATCGATCCGCTCAATTTCTATGCTTTTCAGGAGGCCTGCGCCATTTCGACTTCACTCACCCTCTCAACCTTTGAAAAAAATAAGACCGTTCATCTTGCCCTGGCTACTCATATGACCCCCGTGTGTGATTGCTTTGGGTTTACCGGCCTGCCCGTTTTGCGGGATGAAGGTGTCTTCGGTTCAGATGACATCGTCGCCATCGATAAAGCCGTGCTGGATAAAACGGCCGTGCTGCCCCTGCTCACAGACCATGTGCCTGATTGCTTTGAACCCCAACCTATAGACGCTCATCCTTTCGCCCAATTACACGGGCCTTACAAGGACCCTTACATGGTCGTGCGTTACGGCGAAAAACTCGGCCTCGGCAGCCAGGATTACGAACTGGTGGACGTATTGCCTTACAAAAGAGAACGGCCGGGAGGCTCTGGTTTCTACGTTTCCGCACATTGAAACCATCCTGTTGAGTTGAACTAAGCCGGCTGAATTTCAGGCCGGTTTTTTTTGTTGCAACCATGCGCGGAAGAATGCGTATATTGTGTATACCAATCAGGAGAAATAGGATGCTAAAAAAAATTTCAGTGATACTTGTCTTGCTTGCATTTACACTTTCAGCATGCACCATTAATGGCCGCACGATTTCTTTTTCGAGTGACCGCGTCATCGGCTCGGGCAATGTCGTTACGGAAGAACGGGAGATCAGCGAAGTTAACATGGTAGACCTCAAAGCAGTGGGGAACCTGACCATTGAGATCGGTGACGAAGAGTCTTTCACCATCACCGCGGATGATAACCTCATGAAATACATCACCAGTGATGTCTTCAACCATACACTTGAAATTGACATGGAGCCCAATTTTTCTTTTGACCCGACCACATCGATCGAATATAAATTGGTTGTCAAGGAGCTTAAGAGCGTTGTTTTGTCTGGCTTTGGAAACATCACCGTTGGTGACCTGACCAGTGAAGATCTCGAAATAAAGTTGGCCGGTTCAGGCGACATCAACCTGGGCACCCTGCATTGTGAGAACGCCCTGTTGCGGGTTTCTGGGTTCGGCGACATCACAGCCGATACCATGGTGATCGACCAACCTTCGCTCGAGATCACCGGTTCAGGCAACATGACCGTGGAGGACTTGCAGGCTTTTGACCTCGACCTCAAGATCAGTGGTTTTGGCAACGCGGAACTAAGCGGAAAAGCCGACGACCAGGAAATCCAGATCCTCGGTTCAGGCAATTATGACGGCCAGGATTTGAAGAGCGATAACGCAGTGGTGAAAATCACCGGCCTTGGCGATGCCAGCGTGTGGGCAGAAGAAAAGCTTGACGTCACCATCACCGGCAGCGGCAATCTTGAATATTACGGTAGTCCCGAGGTCACCCAAACCATGAGCGGCTTCGGTAAAGTGAATTCCATGGGCGAACATTAGGATCTAGAGAATTAAACTAAACCCCCTGATTTTTCCAGGGGGTTTTAGTTGATTTATTCCGATTATCCATTAAAATAAACTCACAAAAGAATAGCATTGCAGAGAAAAAATGGTGTATCATTAGGCGTACACGATTTATTTTTGTTTCTTTTTGCCTCAATTAAATCTACCAATTTCGACCTATGATGTATATATCCCAGGCGATTTTTTTGCCCTGAGCAAGGTAGAAAGGAGGAACAAAAAATAATCTTCCGTTGGTGTTTTTTCCGGTAACTTGCCGGACAAACAAATATATATAAGGAGAAGAATATGAAATCGAAAGCTATTGTTGTGCTTGTATCAGTGATTCTTCTTGCCAGCCTGCTGTTGACCGCATGCGGCACAAAAGAAGCATCACCCGCTGATACCATCATTATCGGCACCACCGATAAAATTGCCAGTCTCGATCCGGCCGACGCCTACGCGACCCGCGACTGGGAAATCATCAAGAACGTCAGTGACGGCTTGGTGAACTGGAAACCCGGAACGACAGACCTTGAACCCGTTCTGGCGACTGACCTGGGCACAATCTCGGAAGACGGATTAACCTATACCTTCACCCTTAAAGATGACATCGTGTTTGGTGATGGCACCCCCCTGACCGCCACCATGTACGCCGCCCAATTGAACCGGCTTCTAACCATCGGTCCCAGCTGCCCCAATGATGTGGCCGACGCCCTGGCCATCCCCTACATCAAGAGCATCACCGCTCCCGATGACAAGACCATGGTCTTTGAATTGACCTCCCCGGTTGGATACTTCCTTAACATTTTGGCTACTGCCCCCTTTGTGGCCTCCCTGCCGAGCACCTTCCCGGCTGACGAATGTGTCCTCTATCCTGAAGGCCCCATTTACGGCACCGGCGCCTGGTATATTGAACAGTACAACCCTGACGAACAGATGGTCTTCAAGGCCAACGATAAATACACCGGCAAATATCCTGCCAAGGTGGATCAGATCATCGCCCGCTACTACTCAGACCCCAACACCATGTCCCTGGCGGTTCAGAGTGGCGAGATCGACGTCGCCTGGCGCTTCCTTTCTGCTGATCAGATCTCAGAACTCGAAGGCATCGAAGGCCTCAACATCGGCATGATCGATGGTGGTGGTATCCGCTTCTTGCAGATCAACAAGACCATGGCCCCCACTGACGACCCGAATGTTGCCAGAGCCATTGCAGCCTCCATCGACCGCGATGAAATTTCAGACACCGTCTTTGGCGGTCAGGTAGCTCCTCTCTACTCAATGGTTCCTCCCGGTTTCCTGGGCGCCACAGACGCATTTGAAACCATGTATGCTTCACCGAACCTTGATCTTGCCAAGGAGTTCCTTGCTGACTCCGGTTACACAGCCGACAACCCCCTGAAACTTACCGTCTGGTATCCTCCCGAACACTACGGTGCTGCCACCGCTTCATGGATGCAGATCATCGAGAAACAACTCGAGGCCACCGGCGCGATCGATGTTGAACTGCAAGCTCAGGAATGGAGCACCTATATCACTGCCCTCGTTGGCGGCGAATCCTACAGTGTGAGTGTATTGGGTTGGTTCTTTGACTATCCCGATCCCTCCAACTACCTGGATCCCTTCGTCTATAACAAGGGTATGGGCAACAATCTCACCGCACCCGCTGAAGGCAGCCTCACTGGTGTGCCTATCAATGAAAAAGCCGGCGAGTTGGTGGACCTGTTGACCGCAGCGGATGTCGAGACTGACACTGAAGCACGTGTTGAGCTCTACAAACAGGCTCAGGACCTCTACGCTGAATTGGCCCCGACCATCCCTCTCTTCTTCGAAGCTGAGCATGTCATCTATCGAGACAACATCAGCGGCACCGCTGATCAGGCTACTCCTGAAACATTGAATATCGGTGGAAATGTATTCTTCACCTATTCACTGCTTCAGAAAAGCAAGTAAATCCACATAATCAATTTTGGGGCGGGAATTAATTCCCGCCCCAATTTGAATCTGACAGAATAAATCATGCCCCCAATCGCACTCCTTGCTCTCATTGTTGGTATTCCAACACTTATCGCGTTAGTCTATATCTTTGTACGGGGATCCCTCGGTTTACGCCGGTATATCTTAACGCGTATTGTTTTGACAATCCCAATGGTTTTCATCTTGGGAACACTGGTTTTTTTCATTATGCGCATCCTGCCGGGTGATCCGATCACTTCAGCACTGGGGCCAAAAGCTACGCCTCAACTGGTAATGCAGATTCGCGAGCAACTTGGATTGAACGACCCTTTGATTTTGCAATACGGTCGGTTTCTCGGGAATATGGTTACCCTGAAGTTTGGGAACTCCCTGGTCGGCGGACATCGCCCAATTCTCACAGAAATGAGTGAGCGTTTCCCTGCCACGATCGAATTGATCGTTCCGGCGTCTATTTTCGCGCTCATCATTGGAATTTTCGGCGGCACGCTGGCTGCCTCCAAACGAAAAAAGTGGCCGGACTACTTCTTTAGAATATACGCGGTGGTGATCTATTCAATGCCGATTTTCTGGCTTGGTCTGATCTTGCAGCTCTTTTTCGGGGTCAGGCTGGGTTTGCTGCCAATTTCAGGCCGCATTGATTCGATCATCGGTACCACGCTCACCACCCACACCAATATTTACATTCTTGATTCGCTTTTCACCGGAAACTGGACGGCTTTCGGTTCCGTTCTGGTGCATACCATTTTGCCCACGGTGACGCTGGGGCTGATCCAATCCGGTTTATTTGTGCGTATGACCCGTGTCAATGTGATCGAAACGATGCAGGCAGATTACATCAACGCGGCTCGAGCGCGCGGTATACGCGAACGAGTTTTAATCTACGGCCATTCCCTCAAGAATGCCATGATCCCTGTTATCACCCTGATCGGTCTGCAAGTTGCGATTTTGCTAGCCGGCGCCGTTTTAACTGAATCTGTCTTTTCATGGCCCGGTATGGGCAGTTATCTGGTCGAGAGGATCTCGGCTCGTGACTATAACGCCGTGCAAAGCGTGATCACTGTTTTTGCGATGCTGGTGGCCTTAATCAGCCTTGCTGTTGACATTATTTACTCGCTGGTCGATCCTCGCGTGAGGTACTAAACGTGTCTAATAAAATTGAAAATCCTGTTGCGCCTCCTCCCGAAGGAATTTCGTGGGAGGCCGAACTCAAAAAAATTGGTTTCTTGCGCCGTATTCTCATGGGCCGCAAGTGGTATCGGGTGGATTGGTGGTTTGTGGTCCTTTCCTCCTTTGCTGTGCTCGGTTTTATCATCGTCGCGATCTTTCCCGGCCTTTTCGCTCCCTATAAACCTGATGAACTGGTAGGTCCGCGGTTTCTTGCCCCCAATGAAATTCCGACCACCTCGGTTTTGGTGGTGCCTGCCGATTCAGAGATCACAGATCTGCGTGATCTTGCCGTGACGGAAGATGCAGAACGACCTCTGGTTGGGGTGGTCATGGGGGATTCCACCGCCGGAGACTTGAACAGCCAGTCACAATTGATCGATGACGAGATCAAGAATCAACCTGAAGGCCTTCGACTTCGTCCCAGGATCAACCGCTATGCTTCCGTAGAAGAAATATTGACCAGTTTAGCAAATAAAGAGATCCAGGCCGCCGTACTGGTGAGCACGGATTTCGTGGAAGTTGCCGATCAATATCCAACCCTCAAAGAGGTTAACACCCTTACTGGTGAAATGGCGGTGACCCACGGTTTCGCCCTGGGCACCAACGATATCGGGCAGGATATCCTCAGCCGTATGATCTGGGGAACTCGGATTGCATTGATCATCGGCTTTAGCTCGGCGTTGATCTCCTTGTTCATTGGTGTACCACTGGGTTTGATCGCCGGGTTTGCGGGCGGTGGCTTCGACCGCGTCCTCAGCCTTATCATGGACAGTCTTTATTCATTCCCGGGTCTGATCCTGGCTATCGCTATCGCGGCCGTTCTAGGCCCCAGCATCTTGAATATCATCGTTGCAATATCGGTGTTATACATCCCGACTTATTACCGCATTGTGCGTGGCCAAACTTTGACCGTTAAAGAAGAAGTTTACATTGAAGCCGCAAAAAGCATCGGCGCCAAGAAAAGCGAGATCCTTTGGCGCTATATCTTCCCCAACGTGATCCCTTCTGTGGCGATCATCTTTTCTGTAAACGTGGCCGATGCCATTTTAACCGGCGCTGGCCTTTCCTTCCTCGGTCTTGGCCTGCCGCCAACCATCGCGGATTGGGGCATCGATCTTGCCCGCGGACAGCGCTTCATCCAGACCGCCTGGTGGATGATCACATTCCCCGGCATGGCCATCATGCTGGTGGTGTTGTCGTTCACCTTGCTGGGTGAGGGATTGACCGAAATCTTTAATCCGAAACTAAGGGATCGCTGATGTCTGAAAAATATCTTTACTCAATCAAGAACATGACCGTGGAATATAAAACCCGCGCAGGACTCGTTCGCGCGGTGGATAATGTTTCATTGGATATTGAACGAGGTGAGATCCTTGGTCTGGTGGGTGAATCCGGCTGCGGAAAATCCACTTTTGGTAAAGCCTTGATGCGCCTCCACGACGGCCCCGCCAGGATCTCTGCCGGAGAGCTGTGGTTCGACGGTCGCGACCTGATGTCTTTGCCCATGGACCAGATGCCTGAAATTCGCGGCGCCGAGATCGGTATGGTCTTTCAAGATCCCATGACCTCCCTTAATCCCGTGCAAAGCATCATGGACCACCTGACGGAAACCATTTTTGCCCACGAACCCAAAACCAGTGAAGAAGCGGCCAAAGCCCGTGCCAACGAACTGGTCGAAAAACTCGGCATTCGCCATGAACGTCTCAAGGAGTATCCCCACCAGATGTCTGGCGGGATGCGCCAGCGCGTGATGATCGCCCTGGCTTTGGCGTTACGGGCCAAGCTGGTCATCGCGGATGAACCGACCACCTCACTGGATGTGATCGTGGAAGCGAAATTCCTGGACCTGCTGAAGGAATTACAGCAAGAATTCGGGTTAACCATCCTCTTGATCACGCATAATATCGGCGTGGTCGCCGAGATCTGCGATCGTGTGGCGGTAATGTACGCTGCAAAAATGGCCGAAGTCGGCACCGCCAAAGAGGTCTTTGCCAACCCAAAACACCCCTACACGCAGGGTCTTCTGAAGTCCGTGCCGAACATTAAAATGGACAAGGAAGAACTCTATAAAATGAACGGGGAGCCGCCAAACCTGTTGAAACCTCCTTCAGGCTGTCGGTTCCACCCGCGCTGCCCACATGCAATGGAAATATGCAAAAAACAGGAACCTCCTTTCGACGAGGTGGGCAAGAATCATCTGGCGTCCTGCTGGTTATACACCGCGGAAGGAAAAGGTAAGAAGTTGGAGGCCAGCCATGGCTAAAACTAACAAACCCAACCGGACCGATCAATCCGTCCGCGTGGCCACACAAGGCGAAACGCTGGTTAAAGTAGACAACATCCGCATGCATTTTCCCATCCAGTCCGGTTTGATCGCCTCGATCCTCAACAAGGGACACATCCCTTCTGTTAAAGCTGTGGACGGCGTCAGTTTCGAAATTCGACGCGGTGAGGTGTTTGGCCTGGCCGGAGAAAGCGGTTCCGGCAAATCCACCATCGGCCGCGTGGTCTTGAACCTTTACAAACCCACTTCCGGAAAGGTGGTGTTCGACGGTATAGACCTCGAAACACTCACCGCGGAAGAGATGCGCCGCCTGCGCGCACGCATGCAGATCGTCTTTCAAGATCCGTTGGCGTCTCTTAACCCGCGTATGTCGCTTGGGCAGGCCATTGATCATCCCGCGGCCATCCACATGCCGCATTTGACCTCTGACGAACGTCGTGAACAAGTTTTGAAGATCTTCCACGCCGTGGGGATGAACCCTCCAGAAGCCTATTATGATCTCTTTCCGCACCAGATCTCTGGCGGTCAACGACAGCGCGTTGTTCTGGCACGCGCTTTAATCACCCACCCAGAGTTGATCGTGGCGGATGAACCGATCGCCATGGCGGATGTTTCGGTACGCTCCATCCTGCTGGATCTCATGATGAAGATGAAAGAGGAATTTGATCTTACCTATCTTTTCATCACGCATGACCTGGCCACGGCAAAATACGTTTGCGACAGAATAGGCATTCTCTATCTGGGGAAAATGTGTGAACTCGGCGACATCAAAGAAATCTTTGCCTACCCCCTTCACCCATATACGCAGGCGTTGATGGCGGCTGTGCCCGTGCCCGACCCCACCCAGCGCCGTACCGAAAAAATGCCGGAAGGTGAAATTCCCAACCCCATCAATCCGCCCCCCGGCTGCCACTTCCATCCGCGCTGCCCGATCGCCAAGGACATCTGCAGCCAGCAGGAACCCCTCATGCGCGAGTTGCGCCCCGGACACCAGGTTGCCTGCCACTTTGCTGAACAATTTTTGAAAAAGTAAAAACCTCTACAGGTAAAGATAGAACGGACTCGCGATAATTACGAGTCCGTTTTTGTTACTAAATATTCATCTCATAAACACGGTAACGCCGCAGGTCTTTGACCCCCAGCTTATAAAGTGCGTTGTTCATGCGGTCGTTGTCTTCGAGGACGTAATTGATCTCCATTCGCATGGTGTCGTTATACAAGTTCGCGTAGGTGGCCCGGTAAAGCAGGGTGTCGATGGCGCAGCCCTGATATTCAGGGATGACGCCCAGCGCCCACATACGGAACTGGTTTAGTTTCGGCAATCCCAAAAGCAGTTTCAGCCAGCCGAAAGGCAGCAGGCTTCCGTTCATGCCCTTGATGAGTTTATTGATATCAGGCAGTGTCATGGCAAACCCGACCGGCCTGCCCGCGCTCGTTTCGGCGATGAGCAGCCCTTTGGGGTTGACGATCTGTTTCAGGTCCCTGGCCATGGCGGCGGCTTCTTGAGCGGTGACCGGGTAGAACCCCCAATTATCGGAGATCGACACATTGGCCAACTCGGTGACGGTCAGCACGTCCCGGGTGAGGTTTTTCATGTCCACCTCGCGTACCCTGACGTCGTAACGTTTTTTCACGATCTCGGTCAGGTTCAGGATCCGTTCCGGGATCGTGTATCCCTCCCTGGCGTCGATCACGTACACCTTCAGGTCTTTGACCTTCTGCAGTCCAAAGGCGGTCATCATGTCGTTGTAATAAGGCGGGTTATACGGGGCCATGATCACGGGTGAGGGTTCGAACCCATCGACCACCATCCCCCATTCCTGTGATGCAAAACTCCAAGGCCCGCGCATGGAGGTCATACCTTTCTTCTGCAGCCAGCTTTTGGCCGCGTTCAACAAAGCGTGTGCTACTTCAGCATCCTCGATGCATTCAAAAGAGCCGAAAAGGCCGATGGGCTGCTTCCAGTGCTCGACGGCCAGGTGATCGATGAAGGCCGAGATGCGGCCTGCCACCTTTCCATCTTTGACGGCCAAAAAAAGTTGGTAGGTACAGTGGTTGAGCATGGGATTCTTTTCAGGCACGTATTGGCCAGCCTGTTCAGAACGCAGCGGCGCCACCCAGACCGGGTCATTTTGATAGAGTTGATAAGGAAAATTAATAAATGCCTGCAATTGTGCTTTTGTTTTTACTTCGATGATTTCCATGGTCTCTCCTGATTGATAGATCTGTAGACTGGACAGTTGCCCGATGAAAAACCAGGCCGCTGTTATTTTCTGGCGATGAGGATCAGGTTTTCGCTCGTTTGCGGATCAAAATGATCTCCGTTTAGATTTCCGAAGGCGCAATGTCGCGAGAATCCGGCTTCTTTGATCTCCTTTTCGAGTTCCTCCCTTACCAGCGGCCGGAGCAGGGTTGAATCCACACGCGATTGCCACGCGGAGTCTCCCTTGCGGGTTAAGGTGACCATGTTGAAACGGATGAGCGCCACGGATTCAAAATCATAAAAACGCTGGAAGACCCATTGCTGGTCCTCTTCGGTGAATGCTTGGGGCGGCATCCAGCGGTTACGGCTGAGGGTCACCGCATCAAAGTTGCGATTCTGGATGAGCAGCACGCCGCCCGGCTTGAGACAATCCCGAAAATCGATCAGCGCCGCGGAGAGTGACTGAGGGGTGAGCAGGTGAGGCAGGGAATTTCCCAGGCAGAGCACAGCGTTGAATTGTTCCTTTCCGAAGGCAGAGGCCGCCTCGCCAAAACCAGCCGCTTTAAAGGTGACATCCAGACGTGCCCGGGCGGCGTTGTTTCTGGCCGCAGTGATCATGGGCGCACTCAGGTCTGACCCGCTGACACGATAGCTCTTTTCAGCCAAAGCGAGGGCGTGCATGCCCGTGCCACAAGCCACGTCCAGCACACTCGGTTTTTCGCCCGGCTCGTGTTTGGATTCTTCGAGGATCTTTTCAATAAAAGGCAATTCCACCGACAGGCGGGACGGCCAGTCTACAAAACGGTCGTAATCTGAAGCCAGTTGGTCATACATATTACATCCACCTTCTCATCCTTGGTTTACACAAATAATGCTGATGATACAATAAAATTCAACGAAGAAACAGCCAATAAGAGGAGAGCTTTTCATGAATTTGTTTTATCATTTTGGCTGGGCGGGGAGCCTGGTCATTTTGGCCGGATGTTTAATCTCCGGCCTGCCTTACCGCGACCGCAACGGAGGGAAATATTCTCTTTTCAACCACTTTATTTCCGAATTGGGTGAAGTGGGTGTTTCTGAAAAAGCGCGCGCCTTCAACACCGGCATGGTGCTGGGCGGCCTGTTGTTCCTGCCCTTCATCGCCTCCATCGGATGGACTCTTTCCGGCCTGTGGGCCATCCTAGGCATGGCGGCCGGCCTGCTCGCCGCCGGCGCCAGCGTCTTGGTGGGCATTTATTCCATGGAAAGGTTGGAACCGCACCGCAAAGCGGCCATGACCTTTTTCAGGTCCGGGTTGCTGACCATCATCTTCTTTACCGTGGCGGTCTTTCGGCAACCTGCTTCGCAGCAGGTCATCCCGCTTTTCGTCAATGGAGTCGGCCTGCTTGCCATCGCGGCTTATGCGTCCTTTTTGGTGATCGTGAGCCGCAAGACCAACAAAAAAGGGGAGGAGAACTACATTTTGGACCCCAGTGTGAATAAAACCCGTCCCCGCTTCTGGATCACCGCCTTTTTGGAATGGACGCTCTTTTTTGCGACCATCGCCTGGTTCCTTTGCGTTTCGCTGGCCCTCATCTTTTAGGAAGACGTATCGGCAAGTAACAAGGAGGATTTTATGAAGACTGTCTTGAGATTTTCTGCGTTGTTCGCTCTGCTGGTTTTACTGGCATCCTGCGCCGGGAGGGGGATCAAGATCGATGAAAGCGCCAACGGTAGCGAAGTGACCCTGCGCCAGGGAGACACCCTCACCCTGAAGATCGAAGGCAACCCAACCACCGGGTATACCTGGGCAATATCCGAGGTGGACGAGACAATCCTTTCCATTGCAGGAGAAGCTGAGTATAAATCCGGGTCGCTGTTGATCGGCGCGGGTGGAGTTTATACCTTCACCTTCAAGGCGGCCGCGCCCGGAACCACCCCCCTGAAATTGATCTATTATCGTTCCTTCGAAGAGGGCGTGCCTCCGGTCGAAACCTTCGAAGTAAACGTCAACGTTGAACCTTAAATAAACACACCCGGTTGCCCGGGTGTGTCCTTCTATTAGCCAGCCTGCGTTTTGCCGGTCAACTGGTCGTGTTTCTGCCTCGTGATCGGGTACCAGATCAAGAGCGGCAGGGCGATGGCAAAGGCGATCACCGGCACGATGGCGAAGAAAAAGCGGATGCCGAAGAGAGCCTGCGTGGTTTGCTGCGCGTTGGCCACGTAGCCAAAAAGTTTCAAAGACCAGCCGCTGGCGGCGATGCCCAGCGCGCCGGATAACTTGCCCAAAAACGAGTTCACCCCAAAATAGATACCTTCGTGGCGCTCACCGGTCTGCGCCTGGTCAACCTCGATCACGTCAGGGATCATGCTCCAGGGGAAAACATACTGTGCGGAAAAACCCAGCCCGGCGACAAAGGCAATGACGTAGATGAGCGGCGTTTCACCCTCAGGTAAAAAGAAGGCGCCCAGGATGGCCAGGCTGGCGATGCCCAGTCCCAGGGCGTAAGCCGGGCCCTTGTTGATCTTCTGCGATATGTAGCGCCAGGGGATGAGGAAGATGGCAATGGTCAGCAGCATTACCAGCATCACCAGCGAGGTTTGCGCCTCCATTCTCAATTGGTAGATCAAAAAGTAGGGAAACAGCGAGGTCAGCAGGGTGAAACTGATGCTGATGATGGTGCTCATGATCATGTACTGCACGAAAGGCCGGTTCCTTAAGACATGCTTGATCTGCGCCAGGGCGGGCATCTCGGCCGGCTTGAGGTCGGGATTGGGGGTCTCCTTGACGCCCAGGGTGGTGATGAGGGCCGTGATGATGGCGATGGCGCCAAATACGGCGCCCGTCCAACTGTAGGCGGCCGTTTTGGCCAGCCCCATACCCATGAACAGGCCGGCCAGGGCGGTGGTGGCCGCTGCGCCCATAATATAACCCAGCACGGTGAAGATCATGCGGATGGAGATGAGCGAGGTGCGTTCATCGTAATCGTAGGTCAACTCGGCGGAGAGGGCGTAGTAGGGCACACTCACCAGGGTCTGCGTGGTATCCACCAGCAGGAAGGAGCTGAGCACGGCCAGGAAGGCGGTCAGGCCGGTCATGCCAGGCGGCAGCGAGAAGAGCAGCCAGATGGTCAACCCGAAGGGGATGGCGCCAAAGAGCATGTAGGGTTTACGGCGCCCCCAGCGGCTTTTGGTGCGGTCGGAAAGGTAGCCAAAGACCGGGTCGTTGATCGCGTCCCAGGTGAGTTTGCCCACCAGCAGCGCCGTGCCGGCCAGGCCCGGGTCGATGCCGAGGATGTCGGTGTAATAGAAAAGCAGGAAGAACTGGATGGAGGCCGTCAGCAGGGAAATGCCGAGGTCCGCGACACCATAGGCGATCTTGGTCTTCATGGGCAGTTTGGGATTCATGTCTCTCCTTTAGTGGTGCGAAGATTGAAGGTGCTGCCTTGCAGCGATCAGGAACTCATCCGCGCGGACGAAGTGCAGGTGTTCACTTTTGTGCGTCAGGATGAAGCGGGCGACGTCTTCGAGGGTGGTGCGGTAGGCAAACAGGTGCACGCCGATGAAGCGCGGCGTTTTGTCCGAACTCTTGATCAACCCCTGCAGGTGTTCGAAGATCTGTTCGGGCTCGTCCCAGATGTTGGCTGCCAGGGGGATCTCGTTGGCGATCACGGGGGTGCCGTTCACCAGCGTTTGCGGCGCGCGGCTGACCACGGCGTAGCCGCTCAGGTAGCCCAGCAGGTCCCCCTTATGTCTGTCGAGCTGGCGCAGCAGGCGGGCGGGCGGATCGGCCACGTAACTGGTGATCACGCGTATGCCGGCCCGGGCGCAGACGCGCGCGGACTCGCGCATATAGGCGTCGAAACGCGGGGCGAGGGGCGGCACGATGTAACCCGCGCCGGAGGGTCCGGCGATGAGGCAGTCGTTGGACGTTTTAGTGCTGGTGAAGCGCTCCAGTAAGGCGGGCGCCATTTCCACGAGCAGGGGCTGGCACTCCCAGTTGAAGGGCACGCTGCCGCGCGCAGGACTGCGCCACGAGCCCAATTCGGCGGTGTTCATCATCATCAACTGGTCACCGTCCGAAAGGGTGAAGGTCACGTAGACGCCCTGCGGGTCGAGGGTCACCTCGGGCAGGGGATCGGGGATGAAGGCGCCCAGCGGTTGCACGCGGCTGTGGAAGGAGAAGTTGCCCGCCAGGTGGGAGGGCACCAGGCGCAGACCGTTGGCCGAGAGCTGGAACATGAAAGCCAGTTCGTCGTCACGCAGGGTGTGCCAGCCAAAGATTGTCGGGGTTGGCAGCGCCTTCACCGCGCGCTGGATGCGGTTGGAGAGGGCGACCTCCCGTTTTTGCCAGCCCATGCAGGCCAGGGAGAGACGGCTGAGCAGACGGTCGATGCCGAGGGCAAAGAGGGCTTCACGCAGGCGCGGCGGACCGAAGGAAAGCAGCAAAAGCAGGGTGGCGCCGAAGCCCTTGGCGGAACTCGCCAGGCTGTAGGTGAAGATCCGGTTTTGCACCAGGTAATCGAGGAATTCCGGCCGTCCCCAGCCGGGTTCGACGCAGGCGAGTTGGCCCACCTTGCAGCGCGGAAAGAGGTGCTGGAAGGCCCATGCGTACACTGCGAGGCGGTTGCGCCAGCGTCCACGCAGGTCGTGGCGCACGGGCAGGTTGAGCGAAGCGAAGCGCTGGGCCAGCGCCGGGCTGAGCGGCAGCAGGTCTTCGAGGCCGGCCAGCATGACAGCCAGGTTGATCGTATCGGGCAAGGTGTCGTCGTATACCACACAGCCCTTGAAGGCGGTCAGGTTGGCGCGCAGGAGGCTTTCGAGATCCCTGACCTTGCGGGTCTTGAAGCCGTGCGCCGCGCGGTAATATTCCAGGTTGTTCTCGTCCTGGTTGCCGAGCAGGGCGCGGTATTTGCCGTGCCAGTGCTCGTCATCCATGAAGACCTCGTTGGTGCGGCGGGCGGCCGGATCATCGTAGCAGCCGTAATCCAGAAAGACGCGCGGCCCCGCGCGGTTGAGCATGCCCTGCGCGGCGGCG
>CAZNAF010000033.1:0-9444 GCA_964570925.1 uncultured Anaerolinea sp. | reverse complement strand
TCAGATCAGAATTATCAATTCTTCTTGTATAAAATCAGCCTTTACTTCCGAAATAAAGCGGCAATCCTGGCTTATTGTTTGATGCCGAATCATTATCCTTTATTGGTACAGATCAAATCCGGGGAGTTCATTCAAAAATGCCTGCAACCCTTTTTAATTTCCTATACATTATCTGTAAATCGGGACCAGGATCGAATTGGTCCTCTTTTTCAAGGACGGTATCAAGCCAACCTGATCCATGATGACGCTTACTTGCTGGATTGTGTAAAGTATATCCACTTGAATCCTGTCAAAGCGGGGATGGTTAAGGCCCCACAAGACTGGCGCTACTCAAGTTATCGGGAGTATCTAACACAAAACAACAAATCGTTTGTGGATATTTCTCTTGTTATGCAGTTTTTTGATTCGTTTACAGAGTTACGAGAGTTCTCAGAAGGTGATATTGAAAATTATCAATCAAAATATCTCCATGAAGACTGAATCAAAAATCCGCCATATTTAGCGCAAGACCTCTAATTCGAAATGAATCAAAATTTCAAATTTATTTACAGTTCCCGAATCCTTTCACTAGGATTCGGGAACTTGCACTTCGCTCCCAAATCATGCTCTTGTCAAATTCATGAACACGTCCTCCAAACTCACCTCGCCGCGAAGGAGTGTCACCGCGGGCAGGCCGGCCTCGGCCAGGCGGTTTTGCAGCAGTCCTTTCGGGCAGGCGCGCGGGTCGGTGATGACGTGTACACGGTCACCCAGCAGGCTGGCCTGCAGCACGCCCTCGACAGCAGCGATACGCTCGATGGATTCCATCAGATTCTCGCCGGCGATATCCCATACCTCCCCCTTGATATACTCGCGCTTTAACCGGGAGGGTTGGTCCATGGCCAGCAGCCGGCCGTCCTTCATCAAGCCCACGCGGGTGCAGTATTCGGCCTCGTCCATGTAGTGGGTGGTGATGAAAACGGTCACGCCCTCCGCGGCCAGGGCGTAGATCAGGTCCCAGAATTCACGGCGGGCGACCGGGTCAACGCCCGAGGTCGGTTCATCGAGGAAGAGCAATTTGGGCTGATGAACCAGGGCGATGCCCAGGGCCAGGCGCTGACGCCAGCCGGCGGAAAGGTCTAGAGTTCTGGCCGTCTCGCGTCCGGTGAGTCCTACTTTAGCAATGGTTTGTTGAATGAGCGCCTTCTCTCGGATGCCGTACACGCCGGCGTAAAATACCAGGTTCTCCAGCACGGTCAGGTCGTCGTAAAGGGCAAATTTCTGCGACATGTAGCCGCAGCGCGAACGCACTTCCTCGCTCTGGCGAAAGGCGTCAAAGCCCAACACGGTAGCGCTGCCCTCGCCGGGTTCGAGCAGCCCCAGCAGCATGCGGATGGTGGTGGTCTTGCCGCAGCCGTTGGGTCCGAGAGAGCCGACGATCTCGCCTGGGCGTACCTCGAAGGAGACGTGGTCCACGGCGGTGAAACTGCCGAATCGACGGGTGAGGTCTTTAACCACCACAACGGGTTCAGTCACGCGGCGCCTCCTCTCCCGGGCGGTCGGCGGTCAACGAGATGAATACGTCCTCCAGCGAGGCGGGGACCAGGCGCGGTGCAGGAGACCCCTGCCCCATGCTGCCCAATTGAGAAATGATCTCGGCAGAGTGCCGCGGATCGACGCGCAGGTGCAGTTTATCTCCGAAGGCGCGCGCGTCCTCCACGCCGGGGATGGAGAGGACTTTAGCCGCCGCTTCGATCGGCCCGGCCGTTTGCAGTTCAAGGATTCGCCCGGCGAGGGTGTCGCGCAGTTGACCTGGGGTGCCCTCGGCGATGAAACGCCCGGCGCGCATGAAGCCCAGACGGTGGCAGCGCACGGCCTCGTCCATGTAGGGGGTGGTGATGACCACGGCCATCTTCTCGGCGCGCACAATGCGGATGATCAACTGCCAGAAATCCTGGCGTGTGGCGGGGTCCACGCCGGTGGTGGGTTCATCCAGCAGCAGCACGCGCGGGCGCGAGACCAGCGCGGAGGCCAGCCCAAGTTTCTGCTTCATCCCGCCGGATAGCTGACCGGCCTTTCGTTCGGTAAATCCACCCAGGCCGACGAACTCGAGCAGTTCCATACAGCGCGGCTTCCAGTCTGCGGAGGGTAAGCCGCGCACCTCGGCGAAGAAACGGATGTTCTCCAGCACGGTGAGGTCTTCGTACATCGAGAAGCGCTGCGAGAGGTATCCGATCTGCTCGCGGGCCCGGTCGGTTTGCGTCAAAATATCAAATCCACCGATGCGGATGCTTCCCTCGTCCGGCCTCAGTGCGCCCACCAGCAGGCGCAGGGTGGTGGTCTTGCCAGCGCCGTCCGCGCCGACCAGGCCAAAGATCTCGCCCTCAGGCACTTTCAAAGACAAGCCGTCTACGGCCTTGGTGTCCGAAAAGAATTTGCGCAAGCCGGATGTCTCAACCAGCATCATTTGTCCTTCCCTGCGGCTTCTTCAATTCGGCTAAGCTTTGCAGCCTGCCAATAACCGATCACAAAAAGAATGACCAGAAAAGCCTGCAAAAGCCACTGCTGGATGGCAACCTCCAGCGGATAAAAACCTGAGGAATAACTTGCCACCTGATTTAATGCATTCCCCAGAATGGGGATCAAGGTGATCAGCAGCACGGCCCTGCGCTCCAAAGGTTTGCGGTCTGCCCACAACAGCAAAACCGTCCAACCAAACATGAGCGGAGCTCCCATCCAGGCCACGTTGGTGAAAGCCTGAGTAGGAGTAAACACTGTTAATTTGTTGACAGTACTATAGAAGGTGGGAACCACCATGATCAGACCGGCCACCAGGTCGATCACAGCGCCCAGCCAATAACAAACATGCAACAGCATCAAAGTTCTTTTTTTCACGCTTCCGATCCTTTCGAGTGGTCAACGGGGGTGATTTCGATCACCACCTCATCGGCAGCAAGCGCTTCCAACTGGGCACGGCTGGGGCGGCGCGGCAGACCGTGGGCTTTTTGCATGATCAGGCCGATCATCAGCGGGTGGCGCTCGAGGCGCAGCTCGAGGAAGTCGGCGATACGCGCGGGGTCGCTGATGAGCGCGGCGGTACCGTCGAACTTGAGACGTCTGACCCTCACCGAGACGCGCGGGTCGGCCTGGATGTTCTTCACCCAATCCGCCTGCAGGCCGCGTGAGGCGCCCAGGTAGTATTTGCCCTGATCCTCCTCGTATTGCAGGGGGGTGACGCGTGCAAGTCCGCTCTTGCGCCCGGTGGTGGTGAGCAGCAGCACGATCCTGCCGATCACGGGGCCAAACCCCACTGCGTAAAGCAGGCGGTGGAGCTTCTGAATGTTGCGCATGCGGTGCCAGTTAAAGGTTTTAGGATCCATACGATTTCTCCACAGAAAGAAGTGTCAGCAGACCCAGCATGAACAGGAAAACGGCCGAAATGGAGCCGGAAAAATATCCGCCTCTGACCAGAGCGGCCGAAAGGTGGCCGAGGCCGTTCAACATTTCCACAACGGCCACAACGCGCACGAGATGCTTCGTCCACGGCAGGTGCAAAAAGACGAACCCGCTTGTGCCGAGCAGGAAAGCCACGATGACGATATTGGCGGCGGCAAAGCCAGGCGCGTTCCACTCCAACTCGGGAATCCACGGCATACGGGTGTGTAACCAACTGGTCACCACAGGCAGGTTCTGCCACAGCCCGGTGAGCACTTCCTCCACGCTGTGGACGGCTTGAGCCAGTCCGAGCAGCAGGTAGAGCCAGGGGAGAGGGTTACGTCTGGTCATCAGGGCCTCAATTCTCCACCGCCGGTTGTGTTGAAGAAAAAAGTTCCTGCGCTTTCAATACCATCACTTTTTTAAAGGCAGCGTTGCGCTTCAAAAGATGAAAGAGGGGAACCGGTATGATCTCCTGATTTGCATGGCGCTGCGTGACTTTACTTATCCTGCCCTGCAAGACCAATTCACGCCCGCATTGCCTGTAAGCAGACAGCACCAGGTCGATCTTGGGGAATCGGATTAGTTGTGCGGGATCATTACTGCGTCCGATCAATTCGCCGGCATTGCGCACCAATTCCCCCGCTAGGGGCGCGTCCATGAAGCGCGCGTATTGGCGGAAATAATCTCGCGCGTTAACGGGCATTTGGGCGTCAAGATTGTCGCAGCAAACAAGCGAAACAAACGGTTTGGAACAAACAGGCTCGTTCACGTCATGAAAGAACAATCCAGAACGGGTCACCCGAAAATGATGGATGTCACTGGTGCTGTAGATACGGTCAAGGAAGGTCTTCAACAGGCTTGAGATCCCGAAAACGTGTACCGGGGTGGCAAAGATCAGCAGATCCGCGGCCGCCATCTTCGTAAAGACACTTGCGACGTCATCTTTTTTAGACAGCACACAGCGCAAGGGGTTATTATCCCGATGACAGGCTCCACAGGCCAGGCAGCGTTCGATCTTCAAGGTTGAAAGGGTAACAACCTTGAATTCACCACCCTCTTCTCGAATACCTTCACCAATGAATCCAAGCAGGGTATTAAGATGCCCCGATGTCCCGTGATGGCTTCCGTTGATCGCTAATATTTTCATCATTGTGCCTTTGCGTATCCCATAAAACTGGTTTATTTCTCGAAGGTCACATCGGCTGGCATGCCGGGTTTCAGGCGGCCGTCGGGGTTGGCGACCTGAAGTTTGACGGCAAAGACGGTGCTCTTGCGCCCTTCCACGGTCTGCACATTGCGGGGGGTGAACTCAGCCTGGTCGGCGATGTGGGTGATCACAGCGTTGAAAGTTTCCCCGGGGAAGGAGTCCACCGCGAGGATGGCCGTCTGTTCGAGCGCCAGGCCGCCGAGTTCCGATTCGGGAACATAAACGGTGATGGTGAGGGGGTCTAGTTCGCCCAACTGCAGGGCGGGCGCGCCCGGTGAGAGCACCTCACCCAATTCCACCAAGCGGCTGAGGATGATGCCATCCGTGGGGGCGGTGACGGTCAGTTTGCTGATCTGTGTATCCAGCAAGTCCAGGCTGGCCTGAGCCTGAGCGACGGCTTGCGCGGCCTGGTCCGCCGCGGCCAGGGCTTGTGCATAGACGGCATTGGCCGCCAGCACCTTGAGGGAGTTCTCACCCGTCTGAAGAGCGGCCAGGCGCATCTGCGCGGCCTGCACGCGTTCTTCAGCCGCAACCAGCAGGGTGCGTGCCGCCAGGATTGCGGCGGAACCGTCCTTGTCTTTCAGGTCATCATAATCCTCCTGCACCTGGTAAAGACGGTCGAGCGCGTCATCGTAGGCGCTTTGGGCTTCCTCCCGCAGGTCGTCATTCCCAGCGGAGGAAGCCTTGGTCAGAACGTCCCTGAAGGACAGTACCTCAAATCGGGTTTCAAGGAGCGTGTTTTCCACTTCCACAAATTCAGCGTTTTGCGGGTCCTCCAACAATACCTGGAGGTCTCTTTGGGCTTCTTCCTGGGCTGTAAGGGCGGCGCTGAGCGCATTTTGGGCAGCCTGGATCTGTTCTGCGGCCGTGAAGGAGCCTCCGGGCAGCGTGTAGCCTTCCGGGTTTTGCGTAGACCAATCCGACGCACGAACGGCGGCAGATTCCTGGCGGGCTGCGGCCGCGGCCATTTCGTAATTAAGCTGTGCGCTGTTTGCGGCTGCCAAGGCTGTTTGTTCAGCTTTTTGGGCGGTCAGCAGGGTGCTCGCGGTTACATCGTACTGGGCCTGCAACAGGGTTTCGTCAATGGCGAAAAGCGCATCTCCGGCGCTCACCGCGTCCCCTTCATCTACGTGGATCACGGCCACGCGGCCACCGACCTCCGGCGAAAGCACGGCGCTCTGCGCTTCAATGGTGCCCGAGACGGTCATCCCGTCCGCGTCGTTGAAGCGGCTGGCGAGTACCGCCCAAAGTGTGCCGACAATACCCAGCAGGATGATAATGGGGAGGATAATTCTTAAGGCGCGTTTTTTGTTCATAGTGACTCCAGTTTTCAAAGGACGAATTAATCAAGGCGCTTGCGGAAACGCAGCGAGGCGGCCAGTAAGATGAGCATGCCGAAAAGGAAGAGGGCCAGGGTTTCGAGCCAAACCGCCGATATCCCCGCGCCTTTGAGCATCACCGCGCGGATGATCACCAGGTAGTAGCGCAGCGGGATGATGATGGAGATCCACTGCAGCAGTTTGGGCATGGCCTCAAGGGGGAAGAAGAAACCTGAAAGGAAGATGGCCGGCAAAAGGGTCATCCACACAGTCAGCATAGCCTCCTGCTGGGTGTTGGCGATGGTGGAGGCGAACAAGCCGATGCCGAGACCAGAAAGAAGCAGGAGCCCTGAAGTGAGCAAGATGAGCGAAAGGGCACCGCGGATGGGCACGCCGAAAAACCAGTGTCCCAGGGCAAGTACTTCAAAGGTGTTGATGAAGGCGATCAGCACGTAAGGCAACACCTTGCCCACCACCAACTCCCAGGGACGGATGGGGGTGACGATCAACTGCTCGATCGTTCCACGCTCGCGTTCACGCACCACCGAGGTGGCTGTGAGGATCGAGGTGATGGCGTAAAGGATCATGCCGATCACGCCGGGGATCATGAAGTAATTGCTGACCAGGTCGGGGTTGTACCACACCTGGGTACGCACCTCGAGCGGCTGGTGGATGCGTTCGGTGTTGACACCGGAGGCCTGCAGACGCTCCAGCATCAGGTCGGTGGCATGCGCCTGCCCGATGAGGATGGCGGCGGAGTAGGCCGTGGAGGCCGAAGTGGGATCCGATCCGTCCAGGATGAAGGCCACCTGGGCGTCACCTCTGGCTAGACGCAGGTTGTAGTCGGGCGGGATGATGATCGCGGCGCGGGCGTCGCCGTTCTCGATCAGCAGACGGATCTCCTCCTCCGAGAAGACGGTATAGGCCAGGCGGAAGTAGTCCGCGGCTCGGTAGGAATCAAGCAGGGCGCGGCTTTCGGTACAGTGGCACTGGTCATAAACAGCCAGGGGGATGTTGCGCACGTCGTTGGTGGCGGCGTAACCCAGCAGGAAAAGCTGCATGATGGGGATGATGAGCACAATGGCCAGGGCGCGCTTATCTCGCAGGATCTGGATGAATTCCTTGCGGATGATGGAAAGCAGCCTGGTTCTCATCGTTTCTCCTTATCCGCCAGTACCCCGTGCAGAAAGATATCGACAAAGTATTCAAGGGATCTCTTTTCTTTCATGACGAAAGGAGTGTTGGCCAACAGGAGTTCGGTCATGAAATAGGAGAAAAACAACCCCAGGAAGGCCCTGAAAAGCACCACCGGGGGGATATCGCGTAACTCGGATTTACTCTTGAGGAAGCGTCCGATCATGGGCAGCACGAGGGGATAGACCGTGGTGAACATTTGCGGCATATGGCGTCCTTCAAACTCCACGATCTCGGTCAGCAACAACTTGACAAAATCCGGACGGCGGCCAAGTTCCGCGACCATGTTGGCGGCGGCGTTTTTGGCGAATTCCTCAAAGTCCTTTCCCGGAGTTGCCTGAACCAGCGGGATGACCTGGTGGAAGGGATGACGTTCAAGAAGCACGATGGAAAAAATGGATTCCTTGTTGGGGAAATGGTTGTAAATGCCTCCCAAAGCCAGTCCGGAGCGATCGGCGATCTGGCGCATGGAAGTGGCCGCAAACCCCTGTTCTACAAACAATTGGTGTGCCGCTTCAATGACCGCCTGACGTGTTTTGTTACCTTTTACTGAAAGTGCGGATGCGCTCAAGGATCCTCCTATAAGAACGAACGTTCGTTTTTTATTATGACACTTTTTTTCTAGAAGTCAAGAACCTTTTCCCTTTTTAATTTTTTCTTCTATTGAAACCCGATATAAATTGTCTTATACTTATTAATACTGTTTTTATCCGATTCAATAAAGGAGACGCCATGATTCTGGTCAGTATGATCCTCACAGCCAAGGGGAATGAAGTAATATCGGTAAATCTCGGTACAACGATGATCGAAGCCTTGCAACTGATGGCCGAAAAAAACATCGGCGCCATTATGGTGATGGAAAAAGGCAAACCGGTGGGCATCTTCTCGGAACGTGATTTCGTGCGGGAAGTGGCTAAAGACCAGTGTCTGATGTTGAAAATGCCCGTCGAATCCTACATGACCAAAAACCTTTACTGTGTCAGCCCTTCTTCCACCATTGACGAGTGTATGGCGATCATGACCAATAAACATTTTCGTCACCTGCCCGTGATGGAAGGTGACAACCTGGTGGGCATCATATCCATTGGCGACGTGGTCAAGAACATGATCGAAGACAAAAACCTGCTGATCGACAATCTGGAAGGGTACATCTTCGGCCACTCGTACGGTACTTAACGCAAGAGGCGCACAACCCCGCCCCTTCAACAAACCATTGCACGCCAAGCCACCCGATTTCCTTGCATTAAAGCGCGCTTCAGGGGATAATGCGCTAATTCAAGCGCAGGAGGAATAATGATGGAAAGAGTGGTCCGTTTGGGATTGGTCGGCTTTGGCAACGTCGGCCAAGGCCTGGCCCAAATCCTTATGGAGTCGCACGACGAATATCTCAGCAAATACGGTCTGGATCTGAAAATTATCGCTGTCTCTGACGCGCAGAAGGGTAACCTCTTTAACCCCGATGGGTTGGATGCCGGCATGCTGCTTGAGAAGATTTCTCAAGACGGTCATCTGAACGGCCTGGTGACTGAAAAAACGCACTGGAACGCCCTCACCATGATCCGTGAATGTAACGCGGACGTGATCGTTGAAATGAGCTACACCGACCTGCAAACCGGACAGCCGGCCACCGATTACATCATCGAAGCGCTGACACAGAAGAAACACGTGGTCACCACCAACAAAGGCCCGGTCGCACTGCATTACACCAGGCTGGCCGCACTCGCGGCGGCCAACGGCGTGCAGATCGGCGTGGAGGGTACGGTGATGAGCGGCACGCCCACGCTGCGCCTGGCACGAGAGATTTTGGATGGCGCCCGGATCAAAAAAGTGATGGGCATTTTCAACGGCACTACCAACTACATCCTCACGCAAATGGAGAACGGCATGAGTTACGCAGACGCCCTGGCAGACGCCCAAAAACTGGGCTACGCTGAAGCCGATCCCACCGGCGACGTGGAGGGCTTTGACGCCGCAGGCAAAGTGGTTATTTTGGCGCGCCTGTTGATGAAGGAGCAGATCACCATGGAAGACGTGGATCGCACCGGTATCAGCGGGTTGAGCGTGGACGACGTCAATACGGCCAAGGCCGCCGGGGAACGCTGGAAATTGATCGGCAGCCTCGAACGCGTGGATGAAAGATTAGTAGCCAGCGTGAAACCACAGAGGCTGCCACTCAGCCATCCCCTGGCCGGGGTGGGCGGCGCCACCAACGCGGCACACTTCGTCACCGATTACATGGGCGAAGTGACCCTCATCGGCCCCGGCGCAGGGCGCCTGCCCACAGGCTACGCTTTAATTGAGGACATT
>CAZNAF010000032.1:0-25084 GCA_964570925.1 uncultured Anaerolinea sp. | reverse complement strand
ACATCTCGAACCCGGTCGTTAAGGCTGTCAGCGCCGATGGTACTTGGAGGGCGACTTCCTGGGAGAGTAGGTCATTGCCAAGAGACTTTTTTCTTTTTTTTACGGCAATCATTAAAAACCCCGATTTCATATCGGGGTTTTTTTGTTTCCAGATTGCACGATTTGGGCGGCGATAAATCAAAAACCGGCTTTCTTAAGGCCGGTTTTCTTGATTTACATGAACAGTGTTTGTTTACAAGGTCCTGCGTTCACGGTCATAATTCTGGCCGAGAAATCCGGGCACTTTGGCTTTGCCGAAGGTAAAGATCATCACAATGATGGTGGCGATGTAAGGCAGCATGATCAGGAACTGATAGGGGATGAAAGCTCCACCTACCTGCATGCGATACGATAACACCTCCACACCGGCGAAGAACAATGAGCCAAACATGATCGGCAGCGGGCTCCAACCCCCAAAGAAAGTAAGAGCAATGGCCAGCCAGCCGCGTCCTTTGACCATCAGGTCGGTGAACGTGCCCGTGTATACCATGGGCAGGTAAGCCCCGGCCAGCCCGATAAGCATGCCGCCTATGATGCTGGTCAGGTATCGATAACGGGTCACACTGATACCCAGGCTGTCTGCAGCTTTGGGGTTCTCACCCACGGAACGCAGCCGCAGACCTAGATTGGTGCGAAAGAGCAGGTACCACAGAGCCACCGAAAGGATCACCGACAGATACACCAGGATGTTCTGGTTGAAGAGGATCGGACCAAGAATCGGGATCTTGCTTAATAACGGGATGGAAATATCTGGCAGGGTCGGAATCAGAGGAGGTGTCAGAGTAACGCCCAGGGCCAGTTTCGGCAGCAGTGAAGAAAGACCCAGCCCGGTGAAGAACAAGGCCAGGCCCACCACAAACTGGTCCATTTTCAGGGTGGTGGTGAAGTATGCCAGGATCAGGCCAAACACGCCGCCCACCAGCATGGCACACAGCGCGCCGATAAAGACGCTTCCGCTGAGATAACCCACCAAAAAGCCAACCGATGCCCCGGTCAGCATGATGCCCTCTTGTGCAACGTTGAAAACGCCCGTACGGCCGCCGAGCATGGTGCCCTGGCCCGCGAGCACAAAGGGGACCATTGAGAGGAAGGTCAATTTCAAAAAGTCTATTAAAAAGGTCTCAATGCCGCTCATTTCTGTCGCCTCCTTATGAGATCTGAAAGCAAGATGAAGATCAGGATGAGCGCTTCCATGATCAAAACCACCTGCACGGGGATGAGCAGGGTGCGCTGCATGGCGCTGGCGCCTACCTCAAGCACCGCAATGAAAAAGGCCACAAAAGGCACAGCCTGGTTCTTGCCGCGCGCGATGAGGCCGATGATCAACCCCAGTGTGGGGAAGTTGGAGTGTAACCCCTCGATCAGCCGGTGCTGGGTGCCTGAAACCTCGATGGCCCCTGCCAAACCCGCCAGGGCGGCGCCGATGATCATGGAGAAAAGGAACATACTGCGGATGTTGATGCCGTGTACTTTTGAAGCGCGAGGGTTCGCGCCTGTGACTACCAACTCATAGCCTGATGTGGTTTTATTCGTATAAAAGTAGACCAGAATGGCAGCCACGGCCGCCAGGATCACCCCTGTGTGCAGAGGCGGTTGATTGATGAGCATGGGCAGAAAACCGTTTTCACCAATAGCGATCGTCGTCGGATGCCCGGCGGCAGGATCACGCCAGGGACCGGTGGCGACGTAATCGATCAACGCGAACGAAATGAAATTCAATAAAACTGTGGTGAGGATCTCGTTAATGTTGAACTGATAAAGCAGCCAGGCCGAGATCAAACCCCAGAACGCACCAGCTAGAATACCCGCGAGAATGATCAGGGGTACGAGGATCACGGGAGGCAGGTGCCCCAGCGTAATCCCCACGGCTGCAGCCCCGATGGCGCCGACGATCATTTGCCCTTCGGCACCGATGTTGAATTTACCCGATGATAAGGGGACCGTAAAGGCCAGCGCAACCAGGGTGAGAGGTACCCATTTGGTTAAAGTCTGGATGAACCCGTTGGTCGTTCGAAAGGACGTGGTCAGGATGGTTTCATAGGCTTTGAAAGGGTTGAATTTCAGCGCGGCGATAAATATACCGGCGGCAATAAAGGCTGCCACCACAGCGAGGAAATAAGGGAGAAATTTCTTTATTTGTGTCATCATTCACGCTCACTTCCCGGCTTCTTCGCTGGATTTTTCATAGCCGCTCATAAGTCTGCCGATCTCGTATTTTTCGAACTTATCACGCTCCAGGATGCCCACGATCTTGCCTCGGTACATCACCGCGATGCGGTCGCAAATGAGCAGGAGTTCATCAAGGTCCTCAGAAATAACGAGGGAGGCCATGCCGGTCGCGGCTGATTCGAACATCTTCTTGTAGACAAAATCCATCGACGGGATGTCGAGACCCCGTGTGGGATTGTGGGCGATCATCAAGGATGAGGGTTGTGAAAATGCTCTGGCGATCATGACGCGCTGGATATTGCCGCCTGAAAGGTTGCCGCCGACTTCGTCCGGTCCGGTGGTTTTGATGTTGTATTCAGTGATCATTTTCTTCGAATTACTTTTTACGTTCTTCCAGCTGATAATGCCGTTCTTGCTGTAGGGTTCCAGGTGGTGGTAGCCAAGGATCAGATTATGTGCCACACTCACCTTGTTGAGAAAACCATCAGACAGGCGGTCTTCAGGGATATAAACAAAACCACCCGCGATACGTGTTTTCGTATCGCTGCCAGTGATATCCTTCCCGTCGAAGAGGATGGTGCCGCTTGTAACCGGTTGAATGGCCATCACCACTTCCGCCAGTTCGCGCTGTCCGTTGCCAGCCACACCCGCAACGCCGAAGATCTCACCTGAATGGATGGAGAAGGTCACATCGCTTAATTCCTGAGTCTTCTCAGCTGAAATTTTATTGACATTGTTCAAACTGAGCACATCTTTTTGATTCTTCTTGCTTGCGCGGGTTTTATCTTGAGAAAAGATCACGCTCTTATTAAGGTCCATCCCTTCGCCGACCATGGCGCGCACCAACATGTCATCACTTGCGTCTTTTCTCGAGAGACTGACCACGTTTTTTCCTTCACGCAACACGGAGATGCGGTCGCAAATACTTAAGACTTCTCTTAGTTTATGGGTAATGAAAACAATGCTCAATCCCTCTTTCACCATGGTCTTTAAAGTTTGAAAGAGCGCATCCACTTCCTGGGGAATGAGATTGGTGGTTGGTTCGTCCAGAATTAATACATCCACGCCTCGATAAAGAGCCTTCAGGATCTCAACTTTCTGACGCGTTCCCATAGGCAGCGTCTCGATGCGGGCGGTAAGATCAATGTCAAGTCCAAATTGCTGGCACAGCTTTTCAATTTTGACTTCTTCGTTTTTATAATCTGCGCTAAAAGGTTTTGACACCTTTGAGCCAAGAATGATATTTTCGAGAACCGTATAATTGTTGATCTGTAAGAAGTGTTGGTGAACCATACCGATGCCCTTGCTGAGGGCGTCACGCGGGCTGGTGATGATAACCGGATTCCCTTTTAGAATGATCTTTCCGGAATCCATCTTGTAGAGTCCGAAAAGGGCGTTCATCAGGGTTGTTTTACCGGCGCCATTACCACCCAGAAGGCCGAGGATTTCGTTGCTCTTCAGTTCGAAATCCACATTGCTCAAGGCAACGACCTTGTCGAAGGTCTTGTTTACCCCTTGCATTTGTAATATGGCTGATTGTTCCATCGAATCATCCTGTTTGCTGGGTTTTGAAAACTTCCGAGGGAAGGTCAAGCGATTCAAGCCTGCCCCTTCGCCCCGGAAGTAATGTGCTACTCAGTACCTACCGGATCAAAACACGGTTATTTGATTTCTGTGCTGTCTTCGACCACGGTAATGGTGCCGTCAACGACTTTTTGAACGATCTCTTCAACCGAGGCTTGAACGGATTCATCGACGTTTTTCAGCGGAAGTTGAACTTGGACACCGGTGTCAAATCCGAGTGGATAGTAGCCGCCGGTCTCGCCAGCCTGGATCTTGGTGATGATCTCTTGCAGCGGGCCTGCGAAATCATAGATCACTGCGGTAATGTAGTTATCAGGTGCATAACTGGTCTTGTCAGTGTATTTGGCCGTCACAAGGATCTTCTTGTCTGTCACGGCTTTGGCTGCTTCAAAGACACCGTACACACCCAGGTTCAGGCTGCTCATGATTACGTCATTTCCGTCAGCGATCAGTGCGTCGGCTGTTTGGCGTGCTTTGGTCGGATCGTTGAAATCTCCGGTCCATACGTAGGTGAGTTCAACATCAGAACCCATGTCAGCCAGCGCTTGCTGGATGGCGTGTACTTCCTGATAGGAGAAGGCCAGGCTTTGTCCGCCCAGATAAGCGATCTTTCCGGACTGTGAAGCCAGGGCGGCAGCGGCCGCAATGCCATAGTAACCAACCTGGAAGTTGCGGTCAATGAACCACAAGTTGGCGGGCGGGTTTTCTACGTTTGCGTCACCTTCGGCGATAAAGATGACATCAGGAAAAGCGTTGGCAAGGTCGACGGTTTGGGTAACGAACTGGCCACCGTGTGTCCAGATGATGTTGTAACCCAGGTCGATGTATTCGCGCATGACGCGATCCACGTCGGGAACCGCAACGCTTTCAGAGTAAGTCGACTCAATCCCCATATTGCGAGAGACCTCACTCACACCGATGTAGGCCAATGTATTGTAGTCCGCATCGGTGATCACGCCCGGAAAGATGGCTGCCAGTTTGTATTCTTTGGCAGGTTCGGCGGGCGCCTCGGCTGGTGCAGCAGGTTCTTCCACTTCTGCCGGAGCAGGAGCTTCAGTGGCCGTCGCCGGTGCACAAGCGGCAAGGACCATACTGAAAACCAGCACACAAGACAAGAGGACGAGCACGTACTTTTTCATTTTCTTCTCCTTTTGTTTTCAATAAATTGCCTTTCACATTTTTTTGAAAGGTATTATATATATAACAGTTAACCACCTCGAAAACAATACCCGAACGGGTAACATTGACAGAAGGTGTCCTTTTTCATGGATTACGCATAATTTTCATCTTAATAAGACTTTTTTGTATCGCAAAAATAAGGTTTCTAATATTAAAAATCAGTGTATAATAAGTGTTGGTTTTCGCGCGCGAGCAATATATCTCAAAGAAAGGCCAAGGTGATTCGAAATCTCTGAAAATCGCCCAAAAGACTTCTTGAAGATGGATCTCTCAACCGCGTTACCACGCGGTTTTTTATTCCCCCTGCGAAGGGAGGTGAGTAGATATGGCTTCAGTAGTTTTAAGACCCAATGAATCTCAGGATTCTTTGCTGAAACGCTTTCGCAAAAAAGTCGTGAAAAGCGGTGTGTTGAGCACAATTAGAAAAAAGCGTTGGTTTGTCTCCAAAAGTGAACTTCGACGTGTGGAGAAGAAGAAAGCCATTCGCCGCATTAAACGCCGCCAATTTACCAGAGGCGCCGAGTAGTCAGGCAGATCGTTTTTCGATTGTCTGGTCAGGAGGTTTATGGCCAAAGAAGAAGACAAGATCCAGGTTGAAGGCGAGATCATTGAAGCGCTGCCAGGAACACAATTCAGGGTAAGGCTGGAAAATGGTCACGAAGTGCTTGCTTACCTGTCTGGCCGAATGCGCAGGTATTACATCAGAATTCTGCTGGGTGACCACGTAAAGGTGGAAATGAGCCCTTACGATCTCACCCGCGGACGGATTGTCTATCGTCAGAAAAAGAACGAGCCGATGATGGACGAGCCCACCCGATAGAGAATACTCCCCCCGGAATCTGTTTATCAGATTCCGGTTTTTAAAAATCACATCCCGGGATCTTTTTTGATACCGGGATGTTGCTTTTAATTAAACTGACTTCCCAAATTAATTCGGTTAGTGCAAATTCCCGAATTCTAAATTCGAATTCGGGAATTGTTTTATTATTCAGCGGCTTCGTCACCGGGTTTGGTGTAAGCCATGGCTGCCATCTGTTTGTAAAGCTCCCATTTTCGTTTGGCGAATTCACCGGCTTCCGTCATGAGCATCTCGGCACGGTTCTCATCGCTCTGCACCAGCATACGGTAACGGGTTTCATTGTAGGCGTAATCTTTAACTGCCACGGTGGGTTCACGGCTGTCGAGTTGCAGCGGGTTCTTGCCTTCGTCGGTCAGGCTGGGATTGTAGCGATACAGCGGCCATAAACCGGTCTGAGTGATCAATTTCTGCTGTTCGAGACCCTTCTTCATTTCGATACCGTGCGCGATACAGTGACTGTAGGCAATGATGAGAGAGGGGCCATCATAAGCCTCTGCCTCCAGGAAGGCTTTCAAGGTCTGCTGGTCGTTCGCGCCCATGGCCACGTTGGCAACATAGACATGCCCGTAAGACATGGCCATCAAGCCCAGGTCTTTCTTACCGAGACCCTTGCCCTTGGCCGAGAATTTTGCTACCGCGGCCAGGGGGGTGGCTTTGGAGGATTGCCCGCCTGTATTGGAGTACACTTCCGTGTCGAGCACGAGGATGTTCACGTTACGGCCGGTGGCTATCACGTGGTCAAGGCCGCCGTAACCGATGTCATAAGCCCAACCGTCGCCGCCGATGATCCACACGCTCTTCTTGACCAGCGAGTCCGCGACACCCAAAAGCATCTTGGCAGAACCATGTTTGCTCTGGGCCAGTTTATCTTTTAGGGCTTCCACACGTTTGCGCTGGGCACGGATGTTCGCGCCGTCGGATTGGTCCGCCTGTAAAATTTCTGCGACGAAAGAGTCGCCAAGTTCAGCGCCCATTCCGGCCAGCAGTTCCCTGGCGAAATCATTTTGTTTATCGAGTGTCAGGCGCATACCCAAACCAAACTCGGCGTTATCTTCGAACAGTGAGTTAGCCCAGGCGGGTCCGCGTCCCTGGTTGTTGATCGCCCAGGGGGTGGTGGGCAGGTTGCCGCCGTAGATGGAAGAACAGCCGGTCGCATTGGCGACGATCATGCGGTCGCCGAAAAGTTGCGAAACGAGTTTGATATAGGGGGTCTCTCCACAACCCGCGCAAGCACCCGAGAATTCGAACAGGGGCTCGATCAACTGTGAATTTTTCACAGAAGTGGGCTGGAAGAGATCGGGGTCCGGAGCAGGCAGGGAGAGGAAAAACTCCCAGTTCTTTGATTCCTGCTCGCGCAGGGGGAGCTGCGGAGCCATGTTGATGGCCTTGCGTGAAGGATTGGTCTTGTCTTTGGCAGGACAGTTTTCAACACACAGGCTGCACCCCGTGCAATCTTCCGGGGAGACCTGGATGGTGAATTTCATGTCGGGTAATTCTTTAAACTTGGCGTCGATCGATTTGAAGGTTTCGGGTGCGTCTTTTAACAAAGCGGGATCGTAAACCTTCTCGCGTATGACGGCGTGCGGGCATACAAAGGCGCACTTTCCGCATTGGATGCATAAATCTGATTCCCACACAGGGATTTCGAGGGCAATGTTGCGTTTCTCCCACTTGGTGGTGGCGGCGGGGAATACACCGTCCACAGGGAAGGCGCTCACGGGCAGTTGGTCGCCCTGGAAGGCGATGATCGGCCCCAAAACATCCACCACGAAATCAGGTGCTTCGGTCGGCACCGGCGGACGGCGTTTAAATTTGCCGGTTGCTTCTGCGGGCACCTTGATCTCAAATAGGTTGGCCAAAGTCTGATCAACAGCTTCGTAATTTTGTTTGACAACGGCTTCGCCGCGTTTGCCGTAGGTTTTTTTGATCGATTTTTTAATCTGCTCGATAGCTTCATCGCGCGGCAAAATACCGCTAATGGCAAAGAAAGCCGTCTGCATGATGGTATTCACGCGGCCGCCCATGCCAGTTTTTGAGGCCACATCATTGGCGTTGATCATGTAGAATTTCAATTTCTTTTCAATGATGTCCTTCTGCACTTCCAGGGGGAGCTTGTCCCAGACTTCCTCTTTGTCATAGACACTGTTTAATAGGAAGACCGCACCCGGAGCAGCGTACTTAAGCATATCTAGCCATTCCAGGAAGGAGAATTGGTGACAGGCCACAAAATTGGCGTCACCGAATTCGATCAGGTAAGGTGCACGGATTGGATCCGGCCCAAAGCGCAGGTGCGAGATGGTAACCGATCCGGATTTCTTGGAATCGTAGTAGAAGAACCCCTGTGCATCGTTGGGGGTGTCTTCACCGATGATCTTGATCGAGTTTTTGTTGGCGCCAACCGTGCCGTCTGAACCGAGACCGAAGAAAACACATCGGACGGTCTTTTCGCTGGCGATGGAGAAGCATTCGTCGTAGGCCAGGCTGGTGTGGGTCACATCATCGTTAATACCGATGGTGAAGTGGTTCTTGGGAGATTCCTTAACCATTTCTTCGAAGATACCCTTGGCCATCGCCGGGGTAAATTCCTTGGAGGATAAGCCGTAACGGCCGCCGATGATACGGGGAGCGACCTTGAAGGGGGTTGTGCCGGCAGTAAGGGCTTCATTCACTGCTGAAACAACATCCAGATAGAGGGGCTCACCGATGGCGCCTGATTCTTTGGTGCGGTCAAGCACGGCAAGGGTCTTGACTGTGGCCGGTAGAACCTTGACAAAGTCGTTGATCGAGAAGGGTCGATACAGTCTCACGTTGACCACGCCGACCTTTTTTCCCTGTTTGTTCAGGTATTTAACGGTCTCTTCGGTGGTTTCAGCAGCGGAACCCATCACCACGATCACCTCGGTTGCGTCAGTTGCGCCAACGTAATCGAACAGATGATAGGATCTGCCGTTTAACTTGGCGAAGCGGTCCATGTGTTTCTGCAAGATCGCAGGTGCCTTGAGGTAGAAGGGATTGCAGGTTTCACGCGCCTGGAAGTACACATCCGGATTTTGCGCTGTTCCGCGGATGGTGGGGTTTTCTGGGCTCATGGCCCGGGCGCGCATTTGATTAATGTGGTCCTCATCGATCATGTCTCGGATCGTGTCATCACAGATCCTTTCGATCTTGTTGACCTCAGCTGATGTGCGGAACCCGTCAAAGAAATGGCAAATCGGAACGCGAGACTCAAGCGAGGCGGCGTTTGCGATCAGGGCGTTATCTTGCGCGGTTTGCACTGAATCCGAGGCGAGGAAAGCAAAACCCGTCTGTCGGGCTGCCATGACGTCAGAATGGTCGCCATAAATGGAGAGCGCGTGTGCGGCCACGGTACGCGCGGCCACATGAAAAACCGTCGGAGATAATTCACCGGCGATCTTATACATATTGGGGATCATCAACAACAAACCCTGTGAAGCCGTAAAAGTGGTGGTTAAAGAACCGGTTTGCAGCGCTCCGTGAACAGCGCCCGCGGCTCCGCCTTCAGATTGCATTTCCATCACCGAAGGAACGGTGCCCCAAAGGTTCTTTTTACCCGCTGCGGCCCATGCGTCTGCGTGTTCACCCATGCTCGAGGATGGTGTGATCGGGTAGATCGCTACCACCTCTGCCAACCGATAAGCAACACTGGCTACGGCCTCGTTGGCATCAATCGTGATCATTTCTCGTTTCATTATTCACTCCATGTTAAAGTAAGGGGCAAAAAAAACCCCAGATTTTCATCAGGTTGTTCATACATTATAAACCAAAAATGTTGTACAAGGCCTAAGGGGGAAAAATAATCGCTATTAATCTGATGATTAATCAATTTTGGTAAAAAGCTCTATGGTTGATCCGAGTACACTGCCAGGCACTATTCTTTACGGGCTTTGGCAAGAGCAAAGGCCGCGAGCGTTTTGCTGTCTTCAATTTTTCCCTGTGCGATGGATCGAGTAAGCTGATCGAGCGCGATGCGTTGAGGTTCAATGAATTCATCTGCATCAGGGGTTAACGGGGCGCTGAAAAGGCCGCGGGCAAGGTAGCAATGCATATATTCACTGGCATAACCCGGGGACATATAAAAATTGCCGAGGTGAATAAATTCCTGAGCGTCAAGGCCGGTTTCTTCACGGAGTTCGCGCCGGGCTGCTGCCAGGGGGTCTTCCCCGGCTTCCACTTTTCCGGCCGGCAACTCTAGCAGGCTTTTATTCGCCCCGATGCGGAACTGTTCCACCAGGATCACGTTCTCATTCTCATCAATGGCCAGGATGGTCACCGCGTCTTGCAGGTCCACCAACTCAAAGGTTTTTTGTTTGCCGTCTGGGAGGATCTTTTGGATGTGTTTTACGGCGAACAATTTCCCCTTGAATACTTCCTTGTCTTGTTTTGGGGCTTCCATCATTCCTCGGCTCCCTTGCTTAAAATAATCTGGCGGGTAAAAAACCCGCCAGTGGATTGACAGATCGGTGAGGATCAGGGGATGTAAAGTACCTGTCCGACCGTGATCACGCTTCCGGGTTGAAGGCCGTTGGCCGCGTAAATGGTGTTGGGGTCGGCGTCGCCGTAATAGCAGGCGATGCTGCCGATCGTGTCACCCGCTCTCACGGTGTAGTTTGTGGGGTGTGGATAGCGCGCGCGGGCGGCGCCAAAGGAACTCGATGCTGGCAAGGTGATCACCGTGCCGGCCGGGGGTTGCGAGGCGTAATTCATGCCGTTGAGACTGTAAATATCGTCTATGCTCACATCGAAACGCCGTGCCAGACACCAGAGATATTCACCAGGTTGGATCGTGTAAGTTGCCGGGTGACCGGGCGTGGGGGTGGGATAGTTGTAAACAGCCTGGGTGGCGGTGGCTGTTGGCGCGGGGGTGGAGGTGGCTGCCATCGGTGATGGAGTTGTACCCATCGCCGGGGTGCCTTCGCCGCCAACGGCGGGTTGTGTACCCGTGGAGGGAGTATTAAGTGTGAATCCGGGTGTGCTGGTTGCTGCCGAGGGGAAAGAGGCAGACTGGGTTGATTTTGCCAGCGCTGTTTGCGTCGATTTCAAAATGTCCGCCATGATCTGCGGCTGTGTGGCAACTGGAAACGGGATCTCATCCTCTGTGGCCGTCGGAACGACAACAGGCGCTCCGGAGGCGGAACGTTCACAGGCAGTAAAAAGAATACTGCTGATACAAAGCACGACCAGTAAACCGATATACTTCTTCTTCATGGGTTAACTCCTCATCCAGTCACAGGTTCAGGGTTCGCATTTAACACCCGTTGCTGCGGCCATCCGAATCGGATTTTCAAATGGTAGCACAGCGAGGGGTCGGCGTCAAGCAAACCCAGACACTGGTGAGGTTGCATTTCTTGTGCCAAAATCATCCTTGAAATGGGTTTGTAAAGGGTTTGTCAGAGAATAATCAGACTTTTATTAGAGAACCTGTACAACTATTGACATTCAAAATTGGTTAGTCATACAATAAAAACATGGAATACAAGGACTATTACAAGATCCTGGGAGTTGACCGTAAAGCCTCTCAGGATGACATTAAGAAAACCTACCGAAAACTGGCCATGAAATATCATCCTGACCAAAATCGGGGCAATAAGCAGGCAGAAGAAAAGTTTAAGGATATTAATGAAGCCTATGAGGTATTGAGCGACCCGCAAAAACGGGCGCGCTATGACCAATTGGGTGCGTCTTATTCTCAATGGCAAAACCAGGGCCCGGGACGCGGCGGATTCAACTGGAATGACTGGGTCACCAGCCAGAACCGCGGCAGAGGCGGTGTGGACGCCGATTTTGGAGAAGCCTTTGGCGGTTTTTCTGATTTCTTTAGCGCCATTTTTGGGGGCATGCCCATGGGAGGTCGTACCGTCTCCAGGCAGCAGGCCAAACCCCGTGCCATCGAACAAAAAGTGCAGATCAACCTGCAAGAAGCCTATCATGGCACGCAAAGACAGTTCCAAATTGGTGAAAAAAAGATTGAAGTGAAAATTCCTGCCGGCGCTGTGACAGGGACAAAAGTACGAGTTGCTGGCGCTGTCCCCGCAGCGAACTCTCAAAGCAATTCTGACATCCTCCTCAACATTGAAGTATTGCCCGACGCCAGATTTTCACTCAACGGCTCTGATCTGACAACGGAGGTAAAGATTGACCTCCTCACCGCCGTGCTGGGCGGTTCGGCGACGGTTTCGACCATTACTGGAAATGTAAGGCTGACCATCCCGGCAGGTACCCAGCCTGGGCAAAAGATCAGGCTTGCAGGTAGAGGGCTGCCCAAATTAAAGGACAAACAAGAACACGGTGATCTCATCGTGCACATCAAGGTGGAGATCCCGAAAAAATTGAATGAAAAACAACAGCGTTTATTTGAGGAACTGCGTAAATTATAGGTACGCACGGAGGTAAAAATGAAAAAACGCACCACAATTTTTCTCGCCATCAGCATCCTTTTCGGGTTGATGGCTTGCCAGTTGACGCCCAATCTGGGGATTGACCCCAGCAATACAGAAGCTCCAAAAGTCTTTGAAACAGTGCAGGCCGCCCCGGTGATCCAAAACCTGTTACCGGATGGTTCCAATGCTATTTCTGACCTTACCCTGGCTGCGGTATACGAGCGTGTCAACCCGGGTGTGGTATCCATTTTCACCGTGACCAGCCAGGGGCTGGGATCGGGCTCAGGGTTTGTCTATGACAAAGAAGGTCACATCATCACCAACTATCATGTCATTGAGAACACCCAATCCATCGAGGTGGATTTCCCCAACGGGTTAAAAGTGGAAGGCACCCTGGTCGGAACAGACCTTGACTCGGATATCGCGGTCATCAAGGTTAACGTCTCACAAGATCAACTGGTACCGCTGCCGCTGGGTGATTCAGACGAACTCAAGGTGGGTCAGATCGTGGTAGCCATCGGCAACCCATTCTCAACCTATTCAAGTACCATGACCATGGGGATCGTTAGCGCCAAGGGCCGCATTCTCGATTCGATGCGCACGGATGACAATCAGAACTCGTTCACGGCAGGAGACATTATTCAAACCGACGCGTCCATTAACCCCGGCAATTCAGGTGGACCGCTCTTAAATTTGGATGGAGAAGTGATCGGCATCAATCGCGCGATCCAATCCGGCGGAATGACGGTGCAAGGCACCACGGTCAACACAGGTATCGGATTTTCCATCCCCATCAACATCGTCAAACGTGTCATCCCCACCCTTATCCGCGGGGAAGTATATGATTACCCCTACATCGGCATTTCCAGTTCCTCGATCGATTTTACACTCGATCAATGGAAGGCACTTGGCTTGACACAGACCAGCGGAGCCTACCTGCTAGAAGTAACTGAAGGCGGACCCGCCGACCAGGCTGGCTTGATCGCCGGTTCGAAGACTACGAATATCCCCAACCTCTTGGCCGGCGGCGACCTCATCATTGCTGTGGACGGAAGGCCGGTCATTGTTTATGGTGACCTTATCAGCTACGTGGTAAATCAAAAATCACCCGGAGACCAGATCATGCTGACCATCATCCGAGATGGAACAGAAATGGAGGTGCCGCTTATCCTTGGCAAACGCCCCTAGCGATTAATGGATTGAAGATCTTTATCAATTGAGGAGGAAACCATGTTCACGGAAACAAGCTTGCGGAAAATCAGGGATTTTTCTGCGGTATTTCCGGTGGTCAGTCTGTATTTAAATACAGAACCCGCCAAAGGGAACGCGGAAACCCATCGTCTTCGTTTACGCAACATGCTTAAGCGACTGCCCCTCGAAAAAGAAAGTCAAAAGATCGAAGAATTCTTCGCGTATCGCTATGATTGGTCTGGCCGCGCCGTGGCAATTTTTTCGTGCGTGCCGGCCAATTTTTTTGAGTTCATTTCCCTCTCTGTTCCGGTAAAGGATTTCATTAAAATAGGCTCCAAACCACAGATCGAACCGCTTGAAGACTTGCTTGAAGAGGTAAACCAATTGGGGGTTGCCCTCGTGGATCAGCAGGGTGCCAGGCTCTTTTATTATCACATGAGTGAGTTGGTGGAACAGGAAGGTGTTTTAGGGGAGGAGGTAAAACACGTTAAGTCAGGAAGTGCCACTTCTTCCCACGGTTTGCGGGGAGGATCCATTGATGGTTCGCGCAATGTAAAAGAGACGATCGAACGAAATATGCGTCACAACCGGGATTTCGCGGTCCATTTCTTCCGGGCGCACAAGGTCAGGAACATCATTCTGGCAGGCAGTGAGGATAACGTGGCGCAATTCAGGACATTACTGCCAAAGGAATTTCAACAGAAGATCACGGGAACCTTTACATTGAGCATGTCTGCCAGCCACGCCGACGTGCTTGAAAAGATCATGCAGATGAGCAAAAAAGGTTAAGAGATCACGAGTAAAAATAGAAATGGGCTGCCGGTAAGGCAGCCCATTTTAACTTCGAATTGATGACTTTAGCAGGAATTGATCAGAGATTATTGATCAAGAGCAGCAAATTGGAGTAAAGCGTCTCCATGGCAGCCAGAGACTGGTCCGGAGCGCTTTCGAGATTCTCCTGCGCCTCACCGATCTTGGCCCTAAAACCTGAAAGGGCATCCGGTTCAAGGCCGGCGGCTTCCAGTTCGCTCAGGTCAGCTTCAACAAAGCTGAGTGCCTGGCGCGAAGAAGCAGGATCAAGCTTGGAGAGGGTCGCCCGTGCGGCGTTCACGTCTGCCTGGAACTTGTAGATGACCTTCAAAAGTTCCGTTTGTTTAATGGTTTCTTCCTGGGCCGCGATAGTATCCTGGGCTTTCGCAAGGTCGGCCTGTACGGCCGTCAGGGCGGAGTTCGCTTCGTCGATCTGGCTTTGCAGAGAAGTGGCATTTTCTGCGACCGCTGCCACTTCGGCTTTTGAAGCCTCCAACTCGGCAACTTTGGGCTGGTAAAGCAGGAACCAGGTCAACAGGGCGCCCACCAAAAAGAAGACCAGCGAAACGATCACCCAGGGCAGGGCGCGATCTACAACCCCCTTTTTCGCGGTTGGGGAAATGGGCTGGTTTTCAGCCTCGGGCTGCGCTTCTTCGGCAACAGGATTGTCTTCCACCTGAACTTTTTGTTCTTCACTCATGGTTTCAATTCCTTTCTAATTCTTTCGATAAGTATTAATCTCCTTAAGTATAACCCTCCTGTGTAAATAATTCATCAACATTTTTCTTCGGATTTTGAGTCCACTCTGCTGCCGGCAGGTTATAATGCTTTGGTATGGAATCCGTTGAAAATCGCAGTGACAACCGTCAGATCACCCGCGCTTCGGGCACGATCATGCTCGCCTTCATCGTCGGGCAGGTGTTCAGCCTGGTTTCAGGTATCCTCATCACCTGGAAGTTTGGTACCGGAACCGAATATGACGCCTTCATTGCGGCCAACAAATTCCCCGACATACTCTATCAATTGGTGGCCGGCGGTGCGCTGGCCTCGGCTTTTATCCCGACCTTTACGGCTTTATTAACCCGTGGAGACCGGGCGCGGGGCTGGCAGCTGGCGTCGGCGGTGGTCAACCTGGTCACTTTGGTTCTACTCGTCGTGGGCGTGATCGCGGCCTTTTTCGCGCCGTGGATCGTACGAAAGGTTTTGGTACCTGGATTCAGTGATGCGGGTCAATTCAAATTAACAGTGGACCTGTTACGCATTCAGCTGATTTCCCCCATCCTTTTTGGGGTGAGCGGGTTGTTGATGGGCATCATCAACTCGCACCAACGTTTCCTGTGGCCTGCCCTTGCGCCGGCCATGTATTCGATCGGCAAGATCCTCGGCGTGCTTGTTTTTGCTCCCTTCTTGGGCATCTATGGTCTTGCAGTGGGTGTGCTGGTCGGGGCTTTGCTGCATGGTCTGATCCAGCTTCCGGCGCTGCGCAAACTCCCCGAGGTTAAATATTGGCCGGTGTTCGGAAAAAAGATGCCCGAGGTGCGTGAGGTTCTCCGCCTTATGGGTCCGCGCGTACTGGGCGTGGCTTTCGTCCAGTTGAATTTTTTGGTCAACAACAACATTGCTTCCGGTCTGCCCCCGGGCAGTATCTCGGCCATCGGGGTGGCTTTTGGGTTGATGATGATCCCCGAGATCGCCATCGCGCAATCCATATCCATCGCGGCTCTGCCAACTTTCTCCCGACAGGTGGTCAAAGGGAGACTGGATGACATGCGAGCTTCATTGGCGGCTTTACTGAGAGGGTTGCTGCTGCTTTCCATTCCTGCATCGCTGGGATTGATTGTGCTGAGAATCCCCCTGATCGCCATGTTGTATCAACGCGGCAGTTTTGACAGCCACTCCACAGCGATGGTAGCCTGGGCGCTCCTGTTTTACGCCGCCGGGCTGGCGGGACATTCTGTCGTGGAACTTGTTTCGCGGGCTTTTTACGCTTTGCACGATACCAGGACGCCTGTTTTTGTGGGGGTGGTGATGATGAGCCTCAATGTCGGCTTGAGCCTGGCCTTCTCAACGCTTTTCACCCGTGCCGGTTGGATGCCGCATGGAGGTCTGGCGCTGGCCAATTCTTTGGCAACCTTTCTGGAGATGTTTGTGCTGCTCATCATCATGCGGCGCAGGTTGAAAGGCCTTGAAGGCGGCAGGGTGTGGAGTGGTTTGTGGCAGGCGCTGATTTCGGGTGGTGTCATGGGCGCTGTTCTTTGGGGCTGGGTGCGCCTGACGGCCTCCGCTTCGGTTTGGTGGATCGGCCTGGGGGGACTTGTAATCGGCATTTTGGTCTATATAATTTGTTTAATGATCCTGCGTGTACCTGAACTGAAACTGGCCTGGCAGACAGGCATGAGCGCACTTTCGAGATTGGGAGGCGGAAGGACTGGAAAGGCGTGAGCCTGGACATTCGGCCTGCCAAACCTGGTGATGCGCTGATCGCGGCGGCTTTACTGGCTGAGACGACCGGAGAGTTCGGTGTACACGTGCTAGGTCTGGGCAGCCCGGAACTTCAGTTTAAAGCGCTGCAACTCTGGTTTGAAGATAAAGCCAATCGTTTCAGTTATGAAGTTGCGTCGATCGCGGAAATGTATGGTATGGCAGCCGGGGTGCTGCTGGCTTTTGAAGGCCGCATACTCGAACGCCTGACCCTGGGCTGCGGCAAACGCATGTTTAAGATCTATTCCCCTGCAGGTACCTTAAAAATGTTGTGGCGCAATCTAAGCCTGGCGAACAATCGCGAAGCTGAAAATGACGAATATTTGATTGCGCACCTTGCTGTCTCGGAAGATTTCAGAAGGCAGGGAGTGGGTCAGGCGCTGCTTGAAAAAGCCGCACAAGATGCACGGACTGCCCATATTAAAAAACTGGTCCTTGAAGTGGAAATTGAAAATCAAAAGGCCATCGCTCTATACCGTAAAGCCGGATTTGAAACTGTAAAAACCTTTTTGTTTAAAAGCCCGGCAGCCAGCTTTATCAGCCCCGGTTTCCATAAAATGTTAAAAGTCTTGTGAGGAGAGATGAAAATGGAAAAGAACAGCGGACAGGAATTTATGCGCGCCAGCCGTTATTACAAGACGAGCATCCCTCCTCAGCAGCAGGGCTTGCCCCAGCCACCCCTTGAACTGCCGTTGCCTGAAGGCGCGCAACTTCTGACACTCAAGGCGCCGGGCGACCTCCAAGTGCCGGCGCTGGACTTGCGTACCGCAGTAGAGCAAAGGAGAACCATCAGGGGCTATGCACAATCGCCGCTGACTATCGATGAAACCGCTTACCTGCTTTGGTTGACACAGGGGGTGAAGAAGGTGTCCACCCGCCCCTCCACGGCGCGTACGGTGCCATCCGCGGGGGCGCGGCATGCCTTCGAAACCATCCTGCTGGCCAACCGCGTGGAGGGTTTGACTCCCGGGCTTTACCGTTACGCGGCCATCGAACATGCGCTAATTCCTCTGGGGGGCGGCGCGCAGACGGCCACAGTGCTGCGTGCTGCCTGTAAAGACCAACCCCAGCTGGAAGCCTGCGCGGCGGCTTTCTTTTGGGTGGCGGTGGTGGAGCGCATGTTCTGGCGCTACGTGGAGCGCGGTTACCGCTACCTGCACCTGGATGCCGGGCACGTCTGTCAAAACCTTGCCCTGGGCGCTGAACAGCTTGGCTGCGGGATTTGCCCCATTGCGGCCTTTGACGATGAGGCGCTGAATACCGCCCTCGGTTTGGATGGCGAAGAGCAATTTGTGATCTATCTGGCAACGCTCGGAAAGAAGCTATAGCCCTGAATTGGAAGGGGATGACCTGGCTTCATTTGAGAATAAAAAACAAGACAAAAACTATAAGATATGATTTGTTTGTGGTCTGTCGGTTCACATGGCCCCTTTTTTTAGGCTCAGCGCAGCTTTTTCGAACATTTTGGGGGAATATTGAGAAGAAATTTTGATAATAAATAAACACCGTATAAATAATAACGCAAAATTCATTTCCGATTTTCTAACAGTGTAAAATTATCTTCTTGTGAGTGAAAAAACAATCGTTAAGTCGATCTGTTGAACGCGTTGGTTTGTTGTTAAGTAAACAGCGTATATATTAATGAAGGCGACAACGGGATGCTTATTGCGCGGTTGCGGAGAGTGTTGGGGTACTATAAAAGCTCAACGTAAACCGCTCTTCGAAGAAACGAGTGTCAGCGTTAAAACGAACAGAATCCACATCAGGATTATTCTTTCCTGCAAAAATAGCTTCCAGTTCATATATATCTTCAATGTATTGAGAGACGAATAGACCGTTCGCCCCCAATGCACGGACCAAAGCGTGCGTACGTGAGCCGTCTTTGGTCTCAAAGGTCACGTTCAACGGCGGAGTTTTATAAGCCAGGTTGGCTAGCCTGCCCAAAGGTGTCGGGTTGATCTCCACACGCGCATACACGCGCCCTCCTTCGACCTGTGGCACGAGAATGTCCTGCCCGAGGCTGTATTCACCCGTGCTGAGGAGCGCGGGTTCCTGCGGCGGTGCACTGGAAGACTTCTTGGTCAAAAGCGCAAATTCCCCCTCAGGTGACATGGTAGAAAACTCATACTTTTCCAACAGCACCCTGAACGTGGCCGGCATGTCGTAGGGCAGGTAGCGGTCGTCCAGGAACTTGTATGAAAAAAGAAGCTGTTCGGGTGCTTTTCCACTGGCCAAAAAGGCTGCGTCTTTCTTTTCGATCTCGGCGGCATAGGCCGCGTAGGTCTGTATCACCGGCCGTGGGGTCCATTTCAGGTCATAGGCGTAGAGAAGGGCCGTATCCCAGGGGAGCGCATCAATGGAGTTCGCATGAGACACCCGATCTAGCAAGGCTGGGTCGAGGTCATAGGCTTCACGCAGTTCATTCTTCCTGACCTCGGCTTCTGGCCTTTCCTGACTCGCCACGGATTTGAGGACTTGCAGCGGATTACGCAAGTTAAGCGTGGGGCCACTGAGAACGAGCATCAACAGACCGAAGGCTAAAATAGTAACCCCGTAAAGAGAAGCAAGCTGTCTGGCCCGAGGAGTCGTCTCCTGCCCCTCCGGTCTGGGGTAAAGGACCAACACGAGCACCAGCAAGGCCAAAAAAGGAAAGCCGGTAAAAAACTGCTCCAGGTGATAAGGATCCGCTCTGACAAAGGTGTTCTTGAAGAGAATGAACAGCATCGCCGCAGGCAGCAGGAGGGTCAGCATTTTGATTGCATCCCTCCTGTATGTGACCAGGAGCAAAATGAGCAGGGCGGCAAAGGCAAGGGTGAGGCTAAAAACGACGGCGACCTTTATATTGTGAAATCCGAGAGCCATGGCCTCGGTGTAGGCCTGTGAAACCTGCCAGCTGCTGATAAGAAATCCGGGCAGGTCGGCCAGCCGCTGACCGCCTATCACCGCCCAAGAGAACAGATTGGTCGCAACAAAAATGACAGGCAGGAGCACCAACTCAGCGTAGTGCTTGCGTAGTCCACATACCAACAGCAATATTAATAAGAAGAAAACAGCCACGAGCATGAAACTGAATTTTGAGAGCGCCAGCGTGGAAAGCAGGAAAAAGGCCGCCAGCCAGGCCGGTAGGCGTAATACCAGCTTGCTCTGCCCGCCAAAAAGCACGGGCACGACCACCAAAATCGCCAGAAACTGCACTTCGGCATATTGCTGCCTTGAGAGTAATAAGAGTGCGAAGGCTAGCGCCACAAAAATGGTACTGAGTTTCCTTTGCCTTGAAACGCGCAGCAGTTGATGTAGAAACGCCAGACAGGTGAACAAGGCAGCAAGGTTGATCAACACGTGCAGGCTCACCAGGAATGCCGGCGTGTGAAAATCAGGCAACACGTCTTCGGTCAGGTAATAGAGGGGCCCATAGGTGAACACCATGGAATCTACAGACCAGGGCAGGTTGAGCTGGTCACCCCAGTTGAGCGCCAGCCTCCACGAGGGGTCCAGCCCAGGGTGAAGGTCAAAGTTAACATAGGGCGACACCTTGAAGGCGGCAAAAAGCAGGCTGAAAGCCACCAGGATGATCCAGTCGATTCTCTTGTTGCCCAGGGGCGGGAAGATCTTTTCCACCGCGGTCACGGTCTTTTGCAGGAGGGCTTCCAAAACTCTGGCGATGCCATGCAAGCCGTTTTTCCAGGGCGCTGCGCCGTGAATGAGCGCCTGGAAGACCCCCGTGATCAGCGAGAGGGCGAGCAGCAAGGCCACCAGCGGAAAGATCCTCTCGAGCCACACCGGCGCGGATGTTGTCAAGGCCAGCGCACAGAGGCCCAACCCGGCCAACAAGCCAAGCGAAACCCCCGCGGCCGTCACCGGGCTGCGTAGGACAATCGAGGTGAATCTTTCAACAGGGCGGCTTGTTGCTTTAAGCCACTGTAGTCCGAAGGCCAGGGTCAGAACGGCCGTGCCAAGCAGCATCGCAAAGCGCGAGAGTGAAAAGTTTAAGATGAAGGGGTTTGGCGTCAGGGAAGGCGTTAGCCCCAACCAGGCACAGACCGCGAGGGAGCTGATAAAACATAGCGCGAAGAGCCAGTGCATCAGGTGTTGTTTCATGTGATTCCCCTCACGGGTGGACTTTTCAACCGGCGCCATCGTTCACCAGGAAGATGGGGCTGCCGGGCGCTGCCTTATCAGGTTATTTCGCCAAAATGCGCGTCATCTCGATGAATCTTTCTGAGAGTTTCTTGGTGTTGGTAACTACCTCTTCGATGGGAACGGGGACGATCTCGTTACCGCGCAGGCCCGTCATCACCCCAGTTAGGCCGGCCAGCAGGAATTCCACAGCCGAGACGCCAAAACGCTGCGCGATCAAGCGGTCAAATGCGGTAGGTTTTCCACCACGTTGGATGTGGCCGAGGATGGTGACGCGCGTGGAGAAACCGATATCCATGGCTTCGAGGTGGGCGGCCAGGTCGAGGGCCTGCGGTTTGTAGCCTTCGGCCACCACGATGATGGCGTGACTCTTGCCGCGCCGGTAGGCTTCTTCGATGGCCGCGGCCACCTCCTCCACCGGGGTTTTGTGCTCGGGGATGAGCACCAACTCCGCCCCGGTGACAATGCCGGCCTGCGTGGCCAGGTAACCCGATTGGCGTCCCATGGTCTCGATCAGGAAGGCGCGGTTGTGCGAAGACGCCGTATCGCGGATCTTGTCTATCGCGTCCACGATGGTGTTGAGGGCGGTATCCACGCCGATGCAGGTGTCGGTGCCGTAGATGTCGTTGTCGATGCTGGCGGGCACGCCCACCACGGGTATGCCTTTGGCAACCAGTTTCTGGGCACCGTTGAGCGATCCGTCGCCGCCGGCCACCACCAGGGCATCGATGCCCGCGTTGTTGATCTGCCGGATGGCTTCGCGCTGCCCGGCGGGTTCGCGAAACTCTTTGCTGCGCGCGGTTTGCAAAATGGTGCCGCCGCGCTGTAAAATGCCGCTCACGTCACGCACGCCCATCTCGCGGAACTTGCCGTGGATGAGGCCTTCGTATCCGCCTTCCACACCGATGCATTTGATGCCGAACGCGTAACAAGCTCTCACCACCGAACGGATAAAGGGGTTCATACCGGGAGCATCACCACCAGAGGTCATGACCCCGATGGTCTTAATGGTTGAGGTTGTTTCTTCCATGTTTACCTTCTCTTCGAATTATACGTTTTCCACCAGGACGTTATCCGGGCCGACCAATTCTACCAGTTTATTCAATAAATCGGAATTGGCTGCCGTGGTGTCATTGGGGAAGTCCAGGAGGTGCTGCCGGCCTTGTTCCAGTACGTAGAAACAGAAGCGGTCATCCCCCGGGAAAGACTTGAGCAAACCGTGCACTCGGCGCATGCGCCGCACGTCGCGCTCCTTTTCACCGCTGGCTTTCAACGTCACGGTGATGAGCTGACGCGCTCCGTTGGACCGGCCGTACTGAATGGCGCGCGCCTCGGGCGCGATGATGGCGGGTGGAAGCTGCGGCTTTTGCGGAGCTTCATCGGGCGGTTCTTCAGACATTTCTTCGGGCGCGGATACCTGGGCTTGCGGCGCCTGGATCTCACGAACGGCTTGAGGCGGCATGGCGGCCGGCTTCTCCGACGGCGGGGACTCCAGCCGGAAGGGGATCTCCTCCACCGGGGGCGGGGTGAGATGCCAGTCCTCCGGTTCGGGGGGCGCTTCAGGCACGATGGGTGCATCGTCTGCCAGCGCCTCTGCCGGGGGCAGGCCGTTCTCGTCCTCGGGCGGCGCGGATGGTTCGGCGAGTGCTTGCAGAGCTGTTTCCTCGGCTTGGCGCATCTCGTCCGTGACGTCCTCCGGCGTGATGGCCCTGACGGAATCCACCAGCACTTTCGCATCGCCGCGCTCTGAATCCACCTTGCCCTCCACGAGGATCATCGCGTCCACTTGCAGCAGCGCGCCGAACTCGTTCCAGGTGCGCGGAAAGATCACCAGCTCCACCGGGCCTTGCAGGTCTTCGATCGAGACAAAGGCCATGGGGTCGCCTTTTTTGGTCACCAGGGTGCGTATGCGCGTTACCAGCCCGGCCACGGTGACCCTGGATTGGTGGGCGGCCTCGGCCAGGTCGTTCGAAAAGTGGCTGGCCTTCTGGCGGATGAAGGGCAGGTAGGGCGTGATGGGATGGTCGGAAACATAAAGGCCGATCAGTTCCTTCTCCCATTCCAGCTGTTCGCGGCGGTCGAGCAGCAACCCTTCGGGCAGGTGGATGTTTTCTTCGATGCCGCCGGCCGCGCCGAAGAAGCTCATTTGCCCGCTTTCAGCGGCCTTGAAATGCGTGTGGCTGACCGCGATCATGCTATCCATCGCGGCGAGCAGGGCCTTGCGCGGACCGAAACAATCCAGCGCGCCCACGCGGATGAGGCATTCCAGGCTGCGCTTGCCCACGCGGTGCAGGTCCACACGGCGGATGAAGTCGTTGAGGTCCTTGAACTTTTCCTTCTGGCGCGCCCCCAGGATCAGATCCACGGGGTCGTGGCCCACGTTCTTGACCGCTCCCAGCCCGAAGCGGATGGCGGATCTTTCGCCTTCCCGGTCTTCGATGGTGAAATCCCAGCCGCTGGAACATACATCCGGCGGCAGCACCTCGATGCCCATGCCGCGGCAGTCGGCAGTGTAAAAGGCCACCTTGGTGGTGTCGTTCTTCGACACCGAAAGCAGGGCGGTCATGTATTCGACCGGGTAATGCGTCTTAAGATAGGCGGTTTCAACGGCCACCACGCCGTAATCGGCGGCGTGACTCTTGTTAAAGCCGTAACGGGCGAAGTTCTCCCAGTCTTCAAAGATGGCCAGGGCGGTGGGTTCGTCGATGCCGTTCTTGGCCGCGCCCTGGATGAATTTCTTCTTGTGCTTGGCGATCTGCTCGGCCAGCTTCTTCGAGATGGCCTTGCGGAAGTCATCCGCGTCGGCGGCCGTGTAGCCGGCCAGACCCATCACGGCCAGCATGAGCTGCTCCTGGTAGATGGGGATGCCGTAGGTCTCGCTGAAGTACTCCTCCATCTTGGGATGGCGGTAAGAGATGGTCTCTTCGTTGTGCAGGCGCTTGATGTAGGAGGGGATGAACTCCATCGGGCCGGGACGGAAGAGGGCCACCATGGCGATGATGTTGGAAAGGTCGCGCGGCTTCATCTGCGTGAGCCAGCGCGTCATACCCGTGCCTTCCAGCTGGAACACACCGGCGGTGTGCCCGCTGCCAAGTGCTTCAAAGGTGGCAGGGTCATCCAGCGGAATGTTGTGCAGGTTGAGCTGCACGCCGTGACGTTCGGCGATGAGGTCGCAGGCGCGCTGCATGATGGTGAGGGTCGAGAGGCCCAAAAAATCCACCTTGAGCAGGCCGAGCTTGTCGATGATGTTCATCTCGAACTGGGTCACGGTCTTGATGGGGGAATCTTCAGAGCCGCTGGTGGGACGGTGCAGGGGCAGGTATTCCACCATGGGGATGTCGGTGATGACCACCCCCGCGGCGTGGGTGCCCGCGTTGCGCGCCACCCCCTCCATGCGCGCGGCCGTGTCGATCAGGTCGTGCATGTACTCGGCCTCGTTGTAAATGTTCCTGAAATCGTCAGAGGCCTCCAGCGCGTTGTGGATGGTGACGGGCTTGTCGGGGATGACGGGCGGGACGGTCTTGGTGACGCGGTCCACCTCGGAGAGGGGAATATCCATCACGCGGCCGACGTCGCGCAGGGCGGCGCGCGCCCCCAGGGTGCCAAAGGTGATGATCTGCGCCACCTTATCCGAGCCGTAACGGCGGGCGCAATACTCCATGATCAGGGCGCGCTTGTCATCCTGGATGTCGAGGTCGATGTCGGGCATGGAGATGCGGTTGGGGTTGAGGAAGCGCTCAAAGAGCAGGTTGTGCGAGAGCGGGTCGATGAGGCTGATCTGCAGGGAGTAGGCCACGATGGAGCCCGCCCCCGATCCGCGCGTGTTGTACCACACGTTGTTCTCGCGCGAGAAACGGCACAGGTCCCACACGATAAGGAAGTAGGCGTCAAAGCCCATGTTGTGGATGATGCCCAGTTCGTAATTGAGGCGCTCGCGGATCTCGGGCGTTTCGGCCTTGCTGCCGTAGCAGGCTTTCAATCCCTCTTCGCAGAGCTTGCGCAGGTAGCTTTCGGGGGTGAAGCCTTCTGGCACCTCGAACTTGGGCAGGTGGTAGCCTTTATGGATCAGCTCCACGTTGCAGCGTTCGGCGACGAGCAGGGTGTTGGCGAGGGCGTCAGGCTGCCCCGGGAAGAGCGCGGCCATCTCGGAGGGGGAGCGCAGGTAATAGGTATCTCCGTGCATGCGCATGCGGTTGGGGTCGCTGAGCAGCGAACCGGTCTGGATGGAGAGCATGAT
>CAZNAF010000031.1:0-25622 GCA_964570925.1 uncultured Anaerolinea sp. | reverse complement strand
ACCGCCACGCGAAGGACGCCAAAAACTTGCCCGGCGCTGAGGCCGCTCGTTTCGACGTACTCCCGCATGGGAGGCTCTGCGTATTCCTTCGTGAATTCCGGCAGGTCAGAAAAAACAACCAGCGCCTTTTCCAGGATCTGCCTGGTTTGAGTGGAATCCAAATCTTTACCGGTTAATTCGTCAAGGGAGTAATCAATGTCCTCGAGAAAGAAAAAACCCGCCTTTTCCACCACTTCATCCAGGGTTGGCAGGCGTTCCTTAATGATCGGAGCGATTTTCTCCAGTTTCTCTAAAGAGGGTTTAAAACCTGCCTGTTCAAGATAAGGAGCTACCCGCCTTGCCAACTCTTCATCACTCAGGTTACGAATGTGCAAGCCGTTGAAGTGATCCAGCTTGGTGAAATTAATGGCTGCGGGAGAAGGGTTTAGATGGTCGATACTGAACTTTTCAACCAGGTCAGGTAAGGTGAAAAATTCTGTGTGGTCATCAAAGCTCCACCCCATAAGCGCGATCCAATTCACCACACCTTCCGGAGTATAACCTAGTTCCTCCAGGTCTTTTACAAAAATGGAATAACCATCTTTCATGGCGTCCGCGGCTTCCCGCTTGCTCATCTTTCCTTTTCCGCTTGGCTTGAGGAACACGGAGAGGTGTATCCAGGTTGGTTCCTGCCAGCCGAATGCACGAATGATGAGCGCGTGGAGCGGAAAACTGGGTAACCATTCAGAGGACCTGATCACGTGCGTGATCTTCATCAAATGGTCATCAATCATGGCGGCCAAATGATACAACGCCCAACCGTCTGATTTCACCAGGATGCTGTCGTCGAGCACCCTGTTTTCGACCGTAATCTCACCGCGCAAATGGTCTTTTACTGTCGTGGATCCCTCTTTCGGGGTTCTAAAACGGACAACAAATTTTTCTCCTGCCGCGATCCTTTTTCGAGCTTCGTCGATCGGAATGTCACGACAGGTACCGTCGTAGTGAAAGGATTCCTTGTTTCTCTGTTGTTCTTCACGAACCTTTGACAAGCGTTCGGGAGTGCAGAAACAATAATAAGCATGGCCTGACTCAATCAATTCGTCGGCATATTTTTGATAAATTTCCTTTCTTTCCGACTGGCGATAAGGACCATATTCTCCGCCAATCCCCGGGCCTTCATCAAAATCCAGTCCGAGCCACTTCAATCCTTTGATCAACTCTTCTTCCGCGTCCGCCACGTAACGTTTTGTGTCCGTGTCTTCAATGCGCAGGATAAAGGTGCCTCCCGTTTGTTTGGCAAGCAAATAATCATACAAGGCTGTGCGTGCGCTGCCCAAATGCATGTGACCGGTTGGTGAAGGGGCGAACCTGACTCTGGCGGGGGTGTGACTTGTGGACATAGATCTCCTGAACTATCTTTTTTGATGTACCAAAACACTTTCGATCAATGCGATCCCCAGCATTAACGACAACAAGGAACTCCCGCCATAACTGATAAACGGCAAGGTTTGTCCGGTCACCGGGATCAATTTCAAGTTTACGCCGATATTGACGAGAGTTTGAAAGAGGATCAAGGTTGAAAATCCGTAAGCGATCATGGCACCATATAGGTCCGTTGCCATCCTGGCGGCGCGCAAACAGCGGTAAATAACAAAAGCCAGCAGCGCGATCAGAACGATCGTACCGATAAAACCAAATTCTTCGGCGACCGCTGAAAAAATATAATCCGTGGTGCGGACTTTTAAGAACCTGAGTTGTACCTGGGTGCCATGCGCGTAACCCTGACCGAGCCATCCGCCGCTGCCAATTGTGATCAAGGCCTGTTCGATGTTATAGGTATTCCCATAACGCGCATTGGGGTCTGGGAACAAAAACGTGGTGATGCGTTGCTGCTGATATGGCTCTAAAAATGGGAAGGCTACGATCCCCAGTACGATCCCCAGGAGCCCCATATATAAAATGTATTTAGGCTTTAATCCACTGATCCATAACATGGAAAACCAAATGACCAATAGTAAGATGGAAGTGCTAAGATTTGGCTGAAGAATGATGAGAACCACGATGCCTGCTACCAACAAACCGCTCATCATGATCCATTTCAGGTTCTTTTCTTTGTAGTATTGCTTCGAAAAGTAATCAGCCAAAACCAGGATCAGCACGATCTTGGCAATTTCTGCGGGTTGAATATTGACCAAACCGACTTCCAACCAACGCTGCGCGCCAAAACTGGTTGTTCCCGCGATCAGAATCACTCCCAAAAATAAAACGGTAAAAACATACATTAATTTGGAAAAACTTCTCAAAAATCGGTAATCAATGAGTGTGACCACGACCATCACGCCCAACCCGATCAGCGCAAAGGTGATCTGACGATTCATGTGGTTGGCTAATTCGATGTTGCCGGCAATGGCGGAACGGATCATCATAATGCCGAACATGGTTAAAAAAATGACCGCGCCAAATAGCCAGAAATCAAAATTTCGCCAAGTCTCACGCTTAAACATGCCTACCCCAGTCTTCTCCGGCCGGAGGGTTTCAGAGGAATGTCGGCAGTCAGTTTTTGCTCACGGCCTTCCTGTTTCATGGTAATTTTCACGGCTTCCGGTTCTATCTCAACGTGTTTTGAGATGACGGCCAATAATTCGTTTTTTAACGTATCCAATTCCTCTTGTGAAAGATCCGTGCGATCGTGAATCAACACCAGCTTTAACCTTTCTTTTGCTTCCGTTGCGCTTTGACGATTTGACCTGCCCCAGGCTGCCATTTCAGTCTCCTCCCTGCTTGAAGATGCCCGCCACCTTTGACAAAAAATCACCGCGGTCGTCAATGTTCATGAAAGGCACCTGCTCGCCCAAAAGCCTCCTGGCAATATTCTTGAAGGCCAATCCTGTCTTGCTTTTTGGGTCCAGCGCTACAGGTTGTCCACGATTGGTGCTGATGACCACGTTTTCATCATCCGGGATGATCCCGATCAACTCGATGGCCAATAACTCGATCACATCGGCTGGAGTGAGCATGTCTCCGCGTTTTGTTAGTCCAGGATTGACACGATTGAGGATCAGCTTGATGGGTCCCTTTTCCTCGGCCTCGACCAGTCCGATGATGCGGTCAGCATCACGAACGGCCGATACCTCGGGGTTGGTCACCACCAGGATCATGTCTGCCGGAGCGATGGTGTTGCGAAATCCGCGTTCGATGCCTGCCGGTGAATCGATGAGTATCCAGTCCACCTCTTCGCGCAGTTCATCGCACACGCGGATCATGTCGCTGGGAGAAACCGCGGATTTGTCACGCGTCTGCGCTGCTGGGATCAGATAAAGTTCTTCAAGCCGTTTATCACGGATCATTGCCTGACGGATCCTGCAGCGGTTTTCGACAACATCCACAAGATCATAAACGATGCGGTTTTCCAAACCAAGCACGACGTCAAGATTACGTAAACCGATATCCCCATCAATGCAGACTACCTTATGCCCCGCTTCTGCCAGGGCAACTGCCAAATTTGCCGTGGTGGTCGTCTTTCCAACCCCACCCTTGCCGGATGTTATCGTTACAACACTCGCTGTCATTATTTTCTTTCCTTTTCTTTATTCCAGATATCGATTTTGCATTCGTCATTCTCAATGTAAGCTTCTTCAGGAAAGGACTTTCCCCTTTTCTTCGAAAACGGCGGAAAAACGTGCTCCCCGATGCGAAGTTGGGTCGGGTTGAGCTCCAACGCACAAACCACAGAGCGATGATCGCCTTCTACCCCGGCAATCGCCGATCCCATCAGCTTGCCCCACACCACGATCGAAGAGGCGCTTACAATTTCTGCGCCCGGATTCACATCACCATAGATCACAACATGTCCCCTAGATTCTACCCTGTAACCGGCTCGCAAGGTACGATTGATAAAAACCGCTTTCTCGACGTTTTCTTCGATCGTTTCTTCTCTGGTTTGCGGTTCTTTCTTCGCAGTTAATACCGTTTGCAGCCCCAAGGCTTTGGCGTTGTTCTCGGTCAATTCAGATGTACTAAGGATGCCCCATAATTTAATACCATATTCTGACAGCTGATCCTTTAACTGTGTGATCGCTTTCACCCTCAAAGACGTAGCACCAATATCCAAACACACCTGTGCCTCTTTGAAAAAGGCTTCTTTTTCTTTGATCAACTGAAAGAGTTGGCCACGTGAGATTTCCCAATCTTGGTTCTCCAGATTGATCAACAATCCGTCCCGAATTCCTTTGATCTGAATAGATTGAGTATCTTCCATTTTTGGCTCAAGGGTTCTGAATTGATGTCGTTCCAGAAGCAGTGTCGATGCCTTTCAGTGAAAAATAGGCTTGCAGGGTTTTCAGAACCATTGGGCCTGCAACACTGGCGCCTTCTCCGCCGTTATACACAAAAGCCAACACGGCGATCTCCGGATCGTCAAAAGGAGCATAGCCTACATACCAGGAGTGGGTTGGCCAGCTTTCCTGTTGGCAGAGATTCTTCATCTGCGCGATGTTGTCACAGTATTCTGCCGTGCCCGTCTTACCGGCGGAAGGGATCTCGAGGCCAACCAACTCCACCTCTTTCGTGATCGTCCCATCCACAACCACCATCCGCATCCCTTCTTGAACTTTTTCAACCACCCAGGGTTCCACGACGATCTTCTGCCCAGTGGGTTTGTTGTTTCCATCCAGCACGTTAATGAGCGGGTCCTTGGTGATATCCCAAACAAACTCGGGTTCAAAGGGCTTGATGATGTTGCCTTGCGCGTCCGTGATCTCTTTCACGATCGTGGGTTTCATGTATTTGCCATCGTTCGCCAGAATGGAGAAGGATGTTAATACTTGCATGGGTGTTGCCAGCACATAGCCTTGACCGATGGTGGCGCTATAGGTGTCTCCGGTTGACCAGTTTTCAGCACGGTAGATACGCTTCCAGGTGGGATCAGGAACAAGCCCTTCGATCTCGCCGGGTAATTCCACACCGGTGAGCCTGCCAAAGCCGAGCGCTTTCGCGTATTCCGCCAGTCGATAAGCCCCCAATCCGCCGTCTGGAACCTCTTCATTGAATCCGCCGCCGATCTTGTAAAAATAGACATTGTCTGAAAGCCTGAATCCTTTAAGAAAATCACAAATGCCGTGTCCCGCTCGGTCATAACCATAGAAAAGCCGCGGGGTTCCCGGATCATTCGGCGAATATTTCTGCATGATCGAAATGGTACCCGGACACTCCAGTTCCTTTTCCGGTGTGACGACGCCCTCGTTCAACGCGCCTACCGAGGCCACAATCTTATAAACCGACCCCGGCGGCTGTTCCGCGGAAATGGCGTAATTAAGCATGGGTTTCAAAGGATCCTGAACGAGCTGATTGTAATAATAGGCCGGGATCAATCTTTCAAGTCGGTTGTTCTCATAATTGGGATAGGATACCATGGACAGGATCTCACCGGTTTTGGGGTTCATGGCGATTATGACACCGTTCAGAGAGAGGATCCTTCCCAAATAGGTGTTCCAAAAATCCAATTCCGAGATCAGGATCGCACGAGCCGCGTTTTGCAGCCGGGAGTCAATGGTCAAGACCACGTTGTGCCCCGGCACCGATTCCTGCGGTGCACGCACATCACGGATCTCTTTGCCGGCGTTATCCACTTCGATCAGGCGGTCTCCGTTCTTGCCCATCAAAACGTCATTAAAAGTACTCTCGATGCCCGCGAAACCGATCTTATCCCTACCGGCCACAAAACCGCGGTCAACATAATAGTCTTCTGATTCAGCCGTAATAGGGCCCAGGAAGCCGATCACCTCAGAGGTCATGTTCCCCGTGGGGTATTGGCGTACCTCTTCGATGGAAACCCCCACACCCGGCCAATTATTTGCCTTTTCCCTGATCGTCATGGCAACATTCACATCCACGTTACATTTCACCTTGACCGGTGAATAGGGTTCATTTGTGTCGCCAATGAGCACGATCTCTTTGATCCCAAAGTCCGTCTGGCATGGTGTGAAGAATTTTACTGTAAAGTCATTGATCACACCGTTGGTTACGGGCACGTCGATCAATTCTGAAAGTTCCCTGAAAATGTTTTCAGTCGTCCCTGTATCCGTGGGCAAATACGCCGGGGTAATGACGACATCATAAGAGGCAACATTCTTGGCCAGTACGATCCCATTACGATCATAGATATTTCCGCGTGAAGACTGAACACTTACGCTACTCAACCGATTTTCTTCAGCCTGGGCCAGGTACTGATCGCCGTTAATGATCTGCAATGAAAAAAGCCTGATGATATAAATCAGAATGACGGCGCCCAGGATGATGTAGATGACGTTAAAACGCCATTTTTCCAATCCTTTTTTTCGAAAGTCTGTGTTCATTCGTTTCCTTTAACCGGATACATCCACTGCCCGGTATCTTTGGCAATCACGTAAACAGGCAAAGCCAGTAAAAGGTTCAACAACATGGAAGGGATGATGACATAGATCAACCCTCTTTGGAACTCAATGTTCGTACCTGTGAGGGATAAGGCTACCCATGACAACAGGCTGCCAAACAGGCTGGTGGTAATTGTAACCAAAAACATCATCAAAATTGGAGATTGCCAAAAGCGGCGGTTGGCAGTTTTGGCCAGCCAGGCAGCAGCAACATATGTAATCACCGGAACATACCAAGGAATTGCTGTCACAAAGGCAACACTCGCTGCCGCGACCAACACCCACGTCCACTTGTGTTTAACCTGTTCTTGCAAAGACCAGGCCACCAACCATAACAGGATGAGATCGGCGCTTCCGCTCAACAACGTCAATTGGCTGAGCAGAGTCGTTTGAAGCAGCAACAATATGAAAATGATTGGGAATGCCAATAAACCGATCATAAAGACTCGGGTCTGCCTGACTAAGGCACCAGGGGTGAAAAATCCACGGGGCGGAAATTGGTGATGATGAGAACCGCTCTCAGGTTAACAAAGTCGATCACAGGTTGAATGGACGCGGATTGAAACAGGTCGTTCTCTTCTCTTTGGGTGGTAACCACCTGTCCCACGAGAATATCGGCCGGATAGACACCTCCGAGGCCTGAGGTGAGGATCAGGTCACCTTCTACAAGAGTGACCCCCGGATCGACCATTTCAAGGGTGATCTCGCCCGTTACAGAACCAACCACCTGACCTTCTGTTTGAGATTGCTCCAGGCGGGCGTTGACGATGGAGCCTGGGTCGGTGATCAACTGCACACGTGCTGCGGACGCGGTGACCGCATCCACCTTGCCCACCAACCCCTGTTCAGTGACCACAGGCATGCCCTTAAGCACACCGTCATCAGATCCGTGGTTGATAATAATGTATTTGACGAAGGGACTGGTATCACGTCCGATGACGGAGGCGGCCACGTACTTGTTCTCGGGCTTGGCACGGGCGTAATCGAGCAGGGCGTAAAGGATATCGGTCTCAGTCAAACGCTGACGGGCTTCGAGCAGTTCTGACTGCAGTTGCGAGATCTGGTTCTTTAAGGCGGCGTTCTCCTGACGGAGGGTGGCCACGTCGCGCGGGATGGTGAAGAACTCCACCACGGCCTGTGAACGGCTGGCGAACCAGCCTTGAATTGAGACCAACGGATCAATGGCCTTGCCGATGATCTGGTTAAGCAGTCCGCTGACCGCCATCACAAGAATACCGACAACGACCAACCCTATGGTGATGATGCGCAAAGTACGTTGAGAGATTCGTTTCATTCAATCAGAAGTGGCTCACCGGGAGCGGCGATCCAGGTCAACCAGATAACGCTCGTAAGCCGCAAGGTCTTCCAGAACCAGGCCGGCACCGCGCGCCACACAGGTCATGGGGTCTTCAGCTACCCATACACGCAGGTTGAGTTCGTCGCGCAAACGCGGGACGATGCCCAGCAGTTGGGACCCACCTCCGGCGAGACAAATGCCCGAATCAAGCAGGTCGGAGACCAGTTCAGGGGGAACCTCATCGAGCGCGTCGCGGATCGTATCCACGATAACCTGTACAGAACCAGAAAGGGCTTCACGGATCTCCACGGAGGAGACCTCCATCGAACCGGGCAGCCCGGTGACCAGGTTGCGGCCCCGTACCACGTGGGTCAATTCGGTCTGCAAGGGGTAGGCCGAACCAATGGAGAATTTGACTTGTTCGGCCATGCGTTCGCCGATGAGCAGGTTGTATTTTTTGCGAATGTATTGCAGGATGTCTTCATCAAGTTCATCCCCGGCCACGCGCAGAGATCTGGAAACGACCAATTCACCCATGGAGAAGACAGCCACTTCGGTGGTGCCCCCGCCGATATCCACGATCATGGTGCCATTCACCTCCCCGATGGGCAGGCCCGCGCCCAGAGCAGCGGCGCATGGTTCTTCAATGAGGTACGCTTCACGGGCGCCTGAATCCATGGCGGCGTCATAGACGGCTCGTTTTTCGACCTGGGTCGCTCCGGAGGGGATGCCGACACACACGCGGGGACGTGCCATGGGCACCATGCTTTGCTGGTGCACCTTGCCGATGTAATAACCAAGCATGGCTTTGGTGATCTCGTATTCAGAAATGACACCGTCGCGCAAAGGCCTGATGGCGGTGAAATTCTGCGGGGTACGCCCGACCATCTCTTTAGCGGATGAGCCAATGGCAATGGCTTCGTGGGTCTTTTTGTTAACCACAACCCAGGAGGGTTCGTTCAACACGATGCCCTTGCCTCGCACGTTTACCAGCGTGTTGGCGGTTCCGAGGTCTATGCCGATGTCAAGTGAAAATAAACCCATCAACCAACTCAATGGATTGGCTGCCAATGTATACTCCTAAGAACGTTAGTGCGAAAGCCAAAAAAATTATACCATAGGCTGCTTTGTCAACTCTTTTATGCAAAACCCAGCATCAACCGCTTGTGGTGGAATTACTGGTGTCAAAGGTTCAGGACAGAGAAAATTTCAGGCTTTAATGGAGCCGAGCGGTTTGAGGGTGGTCTCGATCTCCACAAGATCCTGCTGCTGGCGCATGACCTCATCGATGTCTTTGTAGGCACCGGGGGCTTCATCGAGGTCTCTTTTGGAGCGCATGCCGTGCAAGACACCCTTCATTTTGCGCTGCTCTTCAGCCAGATTAAGCTGGCGCTCCGCTTCACGCCGCCCCATCTTTCGGCCAGCACCATGGGAGCAGGAATTAAAGCTCTCGGGGTTGCCCAGACCGCGGACGAGGTAGCTGCTGCTGCCCATGGAGCCGGGTATGATGCCCTGAGTGCCCTTTTCGGCCAGGGTGGCGCCTTTGCGGTGTACGAGGACTTGGCGGCCATAGTGCTCTTCCAGGGCGGCGTAATTGTGATGAATGTTGATCTCACGCATGAAGGACGCGCCAAACAGGTCGGCAAAGGTCTCGCCGATGCGGCGCATCATGAGGGAGCGGTTGGCCAGGGCAAATTCACAGCAAAATTTCATGGCGTCGAAGTATTCTCTACCCAGGCTGGAATCCATGCTCAGATAAGCAAGGTCTTTAGACGCGATGTCAAAATCCACTTTTGCCAACTGGGAAACGGCCTTCTTGTGATAGTATTCCGCGGTTTTCAGGCCGAAGTTGCGGCTGCCGGAATGAAGCATGACCCAGATGTGTTTGTCGCTGCCTTTTTGGATCTCGATGAAGTGGTTGCCTCCGCCCAGGGTGCCGAGCTGCCGGCGCGCGGAGGCCAGCTCCTGCTGGATGACGGGACTGTCGGGGGCGCGGTCAAAGCCCTGCCAGGACTGATCGCTCTTGTGATGGTTGAAGCCCAATGGAACGGCCAGGCGGATGAGACGCAAAGCCTCTTCGATGTCTCGTGATTCCAGACCAGGGAGATCGGTCTGCGCGGCGTACATGCCGCAGCCGATATCCACCCCAACAGCGTTGGGGATGACGACCTCGCGCGCGGCCAGCACACCGCCAATGGGCATGCCGTAGCCGGGATGGCAGTCAGGCATGACGGCCACCCACTTGAAGGCAAAGGGCAGGTTGGCCAGGTTTTTGGCCTGTTCGAGGGCTTGCGCTTCAACCTTGTCCGCCCAGAGCTTGATGGGCAGGCGTTCGGAAGTGATGATTTGCATAGAATGATTATAGCCTTTGTTAGGTCGTGATTTTGAAGGGTAGACCCTTATTGAAACAATGAGATTTATAAATCTCATTGTTTCAATATTTGGTATAATTCTGCTGTTCGCGGGTGTCGCCAAGTGGTAAGGCACCACCTTCCCAAGGTGGTATTCGTGGGTTCGAATCCCATCACCCGCTCAACTTGCAACGTTGACAAGGTAATTAAAAACCTTGTCAACGTTTTTTTTAATCATCTCTATTAATTTCCCAACCGAAAAAAAAATTCGTGGGTTCTCTCACCCCTGCGGGGTGGGCTGCGCACTCCCATCCTCCTTCGGAGGAGGCTTCGCACTCACCCGCTCAACTTGCAACGTTGACAATTTACCCCTCTCGATTCGCTCTGGGCCGCAAAAACCGCGACCTTGTCAACGTTTATATTTCTCGACAACCTCTCAATCCTCTCATTAAGCAATCTATGCTACAATCCTAATCAACGAGGAATTGAGTCATGCAGGCAAACAAGACCATCCTTCACATTGAGGATAACCTTGACAATCGGGTTCTGGTGCGCAGGCTGCTGACCTCAGAGAATTACCACGTGGTCGAAGCCACCAACGCCTTCGAGGCCGTGGAATGCCTGCGCCGGTACGCTCCCGACCTGATCCTGATGGACATCAATCTCCCCGAGGTGGATGGCTATACGCTTACCAGTAAATTAAAGACCATTCCGGGTGTGAAGAACGTCCCCATCATCGCCATCACGGCCAACGTGCTGCGCGGAGACCGTGAAAAGACCCTGCTGGCCGGCTGTGACGGGTATATCGAGAAACCCATCGACGTGGAAGATTTTTTAGTCCAGGTGGCCTTTTTTTTAGGAAAACAAACCTGACGCGGAGGATCGAGACCAGGATGACCGTTTCACCCGATTGCAATTTGACCCTGTCTGTACTCCCATACACCGCGCCCTTATCTAGTCAAAGCGGAGGACGCGCATGAATCCCCGCGACGAACAAACGCATCCAATCACCAGCGAACCCTCAGCAACTGAGGAACCCTTTGAAGAAAAAGGCATATCTCAAGCCCGGTTCTATGAATTTACGAACAAGATCCGTCAGTTGAAAGACCCTCAAGCCATATTGATCGAATCCTTGAAAACCATCTGTGAAGCCTGCGAGCTGCCGAAGGCTTCGGTGAGCCTTCGTATGCATGAAAGCGGACAGCCCCATGAGTCGGGCGAATGATGGACGAGGGAACGGTGCGATGAAAAAAGTCCTTTCCTTTTTCAACAGGCTCAGACCAGGTGCGATCGACCCCGCGGTCGACCCTCAACAGATAAAGACACAGATCCTGCAGGTGGCGCTGCTCATTTCCACGCTCTACGGCAGCATGCACCTGCACCAGATCCTGCACGCCGAAGAACCCACCAGCAGCGCATTCTTCACCGCGGGATTGTTGTTCTTTACCATTTGCTCCGCGGCCTTTTTCTTTATAATGCGGCTCTCGTTGCTCTTCAAATTGAGTGCCTTCCTGGTGCTCGTGTTTTTGATGGCACAGGCGCTGTTCTTTGATTCCGGTTGGAGCGCTCTGGCGCTTTCTTTTTTGCTCGTTTTCTCATTATTGGGCGCGTTGACAACACGAAGAAGCGCGAGCAATGTCTGCCTAGCCTTGACTGTGATCAGCCTGGTAGTGTGGATGATCGTCTCCGCGGGACTCGATCCGAACTCCGCGCAGAAGGTAACGCTGGAAGGGATCACGGCGCTCCTTACTTTCGGCATGATACACGTCCTTATCCGCCTGCTCTTTCGCAAACTTGAGGGTGCGGCGCCGCAGGAATCCCAGCATGCCGCCATGCATGGAAAAATTCAAACCCGTGATTTACCGGGGTCCGCGGACCTTGCAACGGACCTTCTGGAAGTACTAACCTCCAAAGAAGATTCGCTCCAAGGGGTGAAGGCTGTTGTGGAGATGATCTGCCACCTTCCGGGTGTTTATTTCGCTGGGGTCTATCAAACGGACCGCGCCCGCGAGTACGCGGTGCTCGTGCAAGGCAGCGGCGACGAAGGGCTGCAGATGCTCAACGCCAGTTACCGCTTGTCTGTTGGTGGATTTTCCCTCGTTGGAAAAGCGATCCAAAGCGGGAAAACACAGCTCGAGACCACGAACCTGGAAGATCCTTCACGGTTCGAGAATCCCTTTTTGCCGTTCTCACAAGCGGAAATGGCCATCGCGGTAGGCAGAGACAGCGTAAAAAACGGCGCCCTAGACGTCCATTTCAGCGAACGAAAAGAACCTTCAGAAAGCGTGCAGCACCAGCTTGAACAGGCCGCCCAGGCCTTGACAGTCCTGCTGGAAAGGTTGGAGGAAAAAAAGACCGAATCCGAGCAGCGTTCCGCGCCTGTCACCAATCCCGCCGACTCGTGGAACATAAATACATATAACGTCGAATATACCAACGAAAAAACCACCCTGCTGACGGATCACCCTTCCTTGAATCTGCCGGTGATGCTGCGACATGATAAGATCGGTACCCTTGAGCTCAAGACCAACGGCCGCGACATGGAAGAAAGTCAATTGCGGTTCATCGACAACGTAATGGCGCAAACGCTGAACGAGATCGAAACCATACGCAGGATCGAGATCAGCAAGCGTAATGCCGAAATCGACCGCACCATTTATGAGATCTCCACCAGGACGCATGCCAGCGCCGACGCCACACAAATAATGAAGAACGTGCTGCAAGACCTGAGCCGCACCCTGGGCGTACAAAAAGCGCAAATTGTGCTTAATGTCCCCGAACTGGCACGGGAGGAAACAGAATCTGCCACCGATACACGCTCCCTGGTGAATAAACCCACCACGGGTCCGCTGGGGGAAGGTTGAGGACGAGATGAGCCAGGTACTATCAATCGCCAATGAAAAAGGAGGAGTCGCCAAGACCACGACGGCCTTTTCGTTGGGCGGTGCACTGGTTAAAGCTGGTAAAAAGGTATTAATGGTTGACCTGGACCCTCAATGTAACCTTTCGCTTTCGCTCGGGATCGAACCTGAAAAGAAAGTGCGCTCCTTTATCAACCTGGCCATGGAAAACCTGAACATTCAAGACGGGATCCTGCAGACAGAGATCGAAAACTTTGACCTGCTGCCTGCCAATAAAGAGATCGGTTATTCAGAAAGGGTGCTGCCCGCCAAGGCGGATTACGCGGTCCTATTCAAAAATATCCTTGCTCCCGTGCGCGAAAAGTATGATTTCGTGGTCGTGGATTGCCCTCCGTTTCTGGGCGCCCTGACCCTGAATGCTCTGACGGCATCGGATCTTCTGATCATCCCCACCCAGGCGGAATATTACTCGATCTACGCCTTACGCAACATGATGGGTCTCGTGAGGCAGGTTCGTAAGAACGGCAACGCGGGTTTGCGCTACAGGCTGTTGATCACCCTGTTTGACAAGCGCAACAACATCCACCGCACGCTGGCCGAGCACCTGCGCACCACCTTCGCGGGTGGCGTGTTGGACACGATGATCTCCGTGGACACCAAACTGCGAGAAAGTCCGATCACGGGGATGCCGGTCGGTTACCATGCCGAAAAAAGCCGTGCAGCCCAACAATATTTTTCTCTGGCAGAGGAAATCGTACAGTATGTCAAAGGATAGGATCAACAAGCGGCTCGAAAAGATCTTCGCCGACCTGCAGGCCGGGAGCGAGAACGACCTGGCGTCCTACCTGGCGGGTGACACGCATTCTTATTATTGGGAAGCAGACCAAAACGGACTTTATACCGTTTGTGATGAAAACATCCGTAATGGACTGGGGCTTGCTCCGCAGGACCTGATCGGGAACCCGCTGCTTTCCTTCCGCGTGCCGGAGGAAGATCAAAAGAAATTGCGTGAAAGCATTGAGCCAGGACACTATCCGCTTGAAGTGACCACTCACCTGATCGATTCGAAAAATCAGCCTCGTGGGGTACGGCTTTCCGTTTTCAAAAAATTTGATACTGCAGGGAACACAACCGGATTGCGAGGTTACGCAGAAATTCTCGAACCAGCTGAGAAAAAGGAAATTCCGGTCAAAAAAACTGCGCCCAAAAAGACACCCGGGAGCTCCAGCAAGAAAAAAGGAAGCGGTACGCTAGAATTGGAAGCCCAAACCAAAGAATTGATCGCGGCTGACCAGGGTACCGCACCGCTCGCCGACGTGGAACTGAAAATTCCCGAACCTCCTGATAAACCAAGAAGGCAGAGGAAACGAGCCACCGGTTTCTCGATGGCCGGCAAGGCGGAGGGAACCGCCAAACTGGCGATCACCGATTCTCTGACCATCCCGATGAGCGAGACGGAAAGCGTTTCACAAAATCGGGCGTCCGCGAACCGCTTCGATCAGCTAGCCGGGATGGCGTTGATCAACGAACGCTTTGAAAACGCCGCCACCGTTTGGACGGCCCAGGCACAGGAAGGTTTCGATGAGGACCAACAAGTTTCCATCCCTTCACTCGATAGCAAACCGGCCATCCTTGCCCAGCCCATCCATCTAAGGAACGAGAAGAACGGGCTTATTGAGATCATCGATGACCGTCCAGGCCGGGTTTGGACGGCCGAAGAAAAACGCCTCATCCAGGAGGTGGCGCATCACCTGGGACTGGCTCTTGAAAATTCTCAACTGTATTCGACCATTCAACGTGAATTATCAGAACGTGTCAAAGCGGAAAGAGAGGCGCTGCGACGAAACAAGGACCTGGCCAACCTCAACCATATCAGCCAGCAGCTGACCCAACTGGCAAGCCGCCAACAGATCTTCGACACCGTGGCAGAAATGACCCAAAAGATCATGGGGGTTGAAAACGTGCTGCTCGGGCTTTATGACGCAGCCGAAAACAGCCTGTCCTTTCCGATCTGCCTGGTGAATGGATTGCATATCAATCTTTCCCCGAGACCGGCAGCCACCGGGTACCAGGAAGAGATTTTACAGGATCCAAAGCCGCTGCTTCTCAACCGAAATGTCGCCGCGCATTTAAAAGAAAAGAAACTCGACCATTCTGATTACATGCCTTATTCCCTTTTGGCTGTGCCGCTCATGACCGGTGATCACACCACCGGTGTATTATCGGTTTATGATTTTCAAAATGAAGACGCTTTTGATCAGATCCATGTCGAATTGCTTTCAAGCATTGCGGCTCAACTGGCCACGGCTCTTGAAAACACAAAACTCTTTAATGACGTCAACCGCGCGTTGAACCAGATCGAGAACCGCCAGCGTATTCAAAATTATGTGACCAACGCGGTGGCTGACTTAAGTTTGAAGGGCTCCAAAAATATCAAGGCGTTCCTGAGCGCACTGGCAGAAGCCACACGTGGTGAGCGCATCTACTACGCGGAAGGGCAAACAAATCCAGAAGGCGAGTTCTTCTGGCGGGCGGTTGAGGTCTGGCACGCAGAAGACACCGGTGCGGTTTTTGACGATCAACCGATCGATACGGTCAGATTTGAGGACCATCCTCAACGCATCGCGGATATCAGTGCCAAGGGTTGGCATGCGGCCACATTGGCGACGGCAGAGGGTGAAGAGAAAAAATTCATGTCCGCGCAAGGGGTTCAATCGCTGCTTCTCCTGGGCGTGAAACCCGAAAACGCCCCCATCGGTTTCTTGAGTATCGAACATTTCACAACGGAAAAGGATTGGGAACAGGAAGAAATCGATATTCTTCGTACGGCGGCTGACGCTTTTACAAACACGTTGATCCGTGAAAACTTGTTGAACCAGCTACAAACCAATCTCACAGAAACCGAAAGCCTGTACTCGGCTTCTCATCAGATGGCGCTGGCCAACCATATTGAAGAAATGATCCTGGCCGTCCTTTCCAACGTGAAAGAAAGTCCGCTGGAAAAAGGTGAGGTGCTCCTGTTTGATTTCAACCTGGACGGCCGCATCTCCCAAATCACTCCCAGCGCATCGTACAGCAGCGCAGGGAATGGGATCAATCAAACGAGGGAATACAAGGAACCGCTTTCCGCCTGGGCGGAGTTCTTCAGCACCGCAAAACCCGTTTATTATGACGACCTTGAAAAGGCTGACCTGCCGGATGACCTGCTTAAAACGTTCCAACAAGCCTCCGTGCGCAGCCTCGCGGTTCTACCCTTGTGGAGTTCGAACGTGCAGATCGGGGTGTTGCTGCTGGAATCGACCCAGGTGCACTACTTTACACAATCCGAAAAACGCGGGTTCCCGCCCCTGGTGGACCAAATGTCCACTGCGATTCAAAACCAGCGTCTGTTTGAAAGCACGCAAATCGCCCTGGCCGAAACGGAACTTCTTTACAGGATCACGAACGGGATCGCCAATTCCAAGGGAACCGACGAACTGGTCAACCTGGTAGGAGAAAACTCCCTGCCGCTGAACTGCGAAATGGTCTCTTTGTATCTGGTCGATGAACCAAATGAGGCTGACAATCCGGATTTCAGGCTGGCCGGTACTTACACCAAAAGTGGTGAGCCAATTCAAACCCAGCCAAAGGTACCGGGGGCGGCTTTGGATTTCGTTCAGTTCCAATCCAGAGAGCCAACCATCCTCGAGTGCGATGAATCAGACGCCCTCCCACCCGCTGCTCTCTCCTTTTTAAACAAGACCGGTCTTTGCTCTCTGATCGTTGTGCCGCTACATACGGCCACGAATCCGGTTGGATTTTTCCTGACCGGTTCAAGGAGCGCCATCCAGATCGATGAAAAAGACGCGCATACCCTGCAAATCATCGGCAACAGCGTGGCCGTGGCCATTGAAAAACACCGCCTGCTCTTTGAGGCCCAGCGCCGCGCTCTGGAATTACAAACAGCAGCCGAGATCGCCCGCGACACGACCAGCACGCTCTCGCAGGATATTTTGTTAAGCCGCATCGTTAAATTATTAAAAGACAGATTCGGCTTCTATCACTGCTCCATCTTCCTGCTGGATGAAACGAACCAATACGCAGTGGTCAAGGAATCCACTGGTGAAGCCGGGACGCTGATGAAAAAGAATCACTACCGGTTGGCCATCGGTTCAAAATCTGTGATCGGGTCATGCATTGCCAGCGGCCACGCTGTTATTGTCAATGACAGTAATTTAAGCCCGGTTTTTTATCCAAACCCGCTGCTACCCGAAACACGTTCCGAGCTGGGCATCCCGCTGAAAATCGGCGGCAGGATCATCGGCGCTCTGGACCTACATTCCAGTTCGGTCAATTCCTTTTCGGCGAATGAATTGACCGTATTACAAATTCTGACCGACCAGATCACTGTCGCTATCGAAAACGCGCGCGCGTTTTCTCTGGCTCAAAAGGCGGTTCAGGAAATGAAGGAACTGGACCGGGTGAAAAGCCAATTCCTGGCCAACATGAGCCACGAATTGAGGACTCCGCTCAATTCCGTAATCGGCTTTTCAAGGGTCATCTTGAAGGGTATTGACGGACCGATCAACGAGGTTCAAAAACAGGACATCACCTCCATTTATAATTCGGGCATGAACCTGTTGAACATGATCAATGAAATATTAGACCTTTCAAAGATCGAGGCCGGAAAGATGGAACTACAGCTTGAAGACATTTCCATCGGCGATGTGATACAAAAAGCGGTCACAACGGCAACCGGTTTGATCATGGACAAGCCAATCCAACTGGTCAAGAAAATTCCGCCTGACCTGCCCCTGGCACGCGGAGACGAGATCAAGATCGGCCAGGTTGTATTAAACCTGCTTTCCAACGCGATCAAGTTCACCGAGCAGGGAACTGTGGAAGTGGAAGCCGAGATCGTTCAAAGAGAAACCCTGCGTCCGCATATCAGGGTGCTGGTGCGCGATTCGGGAGTGGGAATTGCCAAAGCAGACCAACCCAAACTCTTTCAGAGGTTTTCACAGGTGGATGATTCACCCACGCGCAAAACCGGGGGCACCGGACTGGGTCTTTCGATCAGCCGCTCTTTGGTCGAGATGCATGGAGGAAAGATCGGGCTGCTATCCAGCGAGCCAGGCAAAGGCAGTGTCTTCTATTTCACCCTGCCTGTCGCAGACAATCAGAAAGGCCTGGAGATCAGCCGGCTTGGTTACGGAAAGAACGTGATCCTGGCCATTGACGATGACCCGCAGGTGATCGCGCTTTATGAACGATATCTGAAGAATTACGGTTTCGAAGTTGTATCGTTGACCAATCCCGGGGATGCCGTGCAAAAAGCGCTGGAGTTGCAGCCGTTTGCCATCACCCTTGACATCATGATGCCGCAAGTCGACGGCTGGCATGTCTTGAATGAATTGAAACAGGATGAAAGGACGAGGGACATTCCCATTTTAGTGTGTTCCATTGTGGAGGACGAAGAAAAAGGTTACAACCTGGGCGCGTCAGAATACCTGGTAAAACCTTTCCTGCAAGACGACCTGATCAACGCCATTCACCGCATCAGCCGCAGCGGACAGACACTGGAAGTGCTGATCATCGACGATGATTCGGAGGATTTGAAACTGGTCAAGAAGATGGTCGAAGCGGAAGAAAAATTCCACCCTATCCTCGCGCAGGGCGGCAGGGCAGCTCTCGACATCCTGAAATACACCATGCCAGATTTGATCATTTTGGACCTGTTCATGCCGGACATGAACGGTTTCGAATTACTTGATCGATTCAAGACAGATCCAAAGCTTTCAAAAGTGCCCGTGATCGTGTTGACCGGCACCGATCTCAGCGAAGAACAAAAAAAGGTACTGGTTGAATCAAGCAGATCGCTGGCTCACAACAGCCTTCTGGCTGAAAGCGATATCCTCAAAAACATGGAAGAAGCGCTGGAAAAGATCCGCCAAAAAAAATAAAAAACCAGACGTCATTTATAACGTCCGGTTTTCTTTGGGGTGGCTTATGGGGGTTGAACCCACAACCCTCGCATCCACAGTGCGATGCTCTGCCATTGAGCTAAAGCCACCATGAACGAACCGATTTTATCACAGGCCCGGTGCCTACGCAAGCAACCTGGACTTGATCGTCGAAACAGCCTCGTTTCTGGGTAAAACATCCTGCGCGCCTTTTTTGAGGTCTTTCAAGGCAATGGTCCCGGCCGCGGATTCATCAGGGCCGATGACAATCACAAAGCGAACTCCCAAACGATCAGCGTTTTTCAATTGTTTCTGCAATTTAGGACTCCCCGGATAACAAATCGCAGGGACTCCCTGGCTGCGTAATTCCGCGGCAAAACGAATTGAGTCAGATAGTGTGTTTTCATCAAAAACAGTGACATAGACCGTCTTTTCGTATGTTTCGGCGGGAGGGAGTTTACCGTATTTTTCCAACAGGACGGTGATCATCATGTCACCCATGGCAAAACCAACGCCACCCAATGGGTCGCCACCCACATCCCCGATCAGGTTCGCGTAATGTCCTCCGCCCAACACCGCCCTGCCGTCACCGCCCACGTCCCAGGCTTCGAAAACAACACCGGTATAGTAGTCCAAGCCCCTGATGATGCCGGGGTCGTATTCTACAAAGTCACTTAAACTCATCGCCTCAAGCACCTGAAAGATCCGGCAAAGCTGGGGGGACTCGCGCCATAGATCCTTCCGAGTCAGCATGGTCACGATCCCGGCGAATTGCTGCTCGTCCAACCCTATTTCCAGGGCGGTTTCTTTCCATTTTTCAGAAGACATCTTGTCCTGCCGGTCTATCAATTTGAAGACCTGCTTTTTTTTCTCGGAGTCTATGCCCAATTTTCCCAATTCCGCGTCGATCAATTCCCGGTGATTGATTAGGATCTTCACCTGTGTTGGCAGGATACCGGCGTTTTTTAGGAAAGTGGCGCAGATTGCCAGCAATTCAGCGTCCGCCTCAGCAGATTCCACACCGATCAGGTCGATATTCCATTGAAAAAATTCACGAGAACGTCCTTTTTGCGGTTTTTCGTAGCGCCAGAAGGGTCCAAAGGACCACCATCGTAAAGGATAAACCAGTTCATTCTGTTTTTGTGCAACCATGCGTGCCAGCGATGGGGTCAATTCCGGGCGCAGGGCGATCAACTCGCCGCCTCGATCCGGAAAGACAAAGGATTGTTCCTTGACCAATTCTTCACCGGATTTAGCCGCGTACAGGTCAATTTTTTCCAAAAAGGGACCGTCCCATTCTTCGTAGCCAAAACTTGTGGCAACGTCCTCGATCATGGCATATAACCAACGCCTGATCTGCATCTGGCGTGGATAAAACTCCCTGGTCCCTTTAACCGCTTGAATGATCGTCTTCATACATGTTCCTTTATAACCAAATTTGATATGATTTTAACATAGTTGGCTTTTGTCATATTTTTTCATTCAAATAATCTCTTGCCAAGAGTGAGTATCCTAAAGTATGATTGATTTGTTAAGGAAAATAAATCATTATTCTACTGGTTAGGCTGGTTTGCTATGAATGTAAAAGAACTGATCGATCTGATTGATGGACATCTCTACAATCCCTCGGCAAATCTTGAACGAGAAATTAAAGGAGGCTGCGGCGCCGACCTGATGAGTGACGTGCTGGCTTCCATTCAACCTGAAGCGGTATTATTGACCGGTCTATGCAACCCCCAGGTCGTCAGAACCTCGATGATGGCAGACGTTGCGGCAATCATCATCGTACGTGGAAAAACGCCCCCTCAAGAGACCATTGACCTGGCCGCGCAGGAAGAGCTTGCACTCATTTCTTCACCCTTTGGCATGTTCGAATTATGCGGAAGATTGCACAAAGCAGGATTGCCGAGCCTTGAAAGAGCAGTCGGTGACGACTCTTGTTCTTGCGAAGAGTAACAGAGAACCTGGAGGAGCATGGGTGATTTTTCTCGAATTCATGGGAGAACCGTTACAGATCAAGACGCCGAGAATATAACCCGTGCCGAAGAACTTGCCTATGAATTAAAAGTTTATTCAGTGATGACCAAAACTCCCATCACTGTGACTCCTGAAACCAAGATGGAAGATATGCTGGAGCTTTTCAGGAGCAAAAGGATCTCAGGTGCGCCGGTTGTCAGCAACGAAAATCTGATCGGGATCATCAGCATTGAAGACCTGATCCGCTGCCTGCAAAAAAACGATCTCTCCTCTCCTGTTTCAAATTACATGAGCACAAATGTTTACTCGATCCACGGCAATGAGCCGGTGATCGAAGCGTTGAAATTGTTCGTCAACACTCGCCTTGGACGCTTGCCGGTGATGGACCAGGACAACAAACTGATCGGCATTTTGACGAAAGGCAATATCACCAGTGGTTTGTTAAAAGCCCTGCAAATTGACTATCACGAAGAAGAAGTACGAAGGTACCGTGCCAGCCATCTCTTCGAGGATATCAACTCTGACCGTTCCAGTTTGATCCTCCGGTACAACATCAAGCAAGGCGATTTTATTCACGGCGGCGCAGCGTCTTCAGCCATCAAGCTGGCACTGCTGCGTTTGGGCGCATCGCCTCAAATCGCGCGTCGAACCGGCATTGCCGTGTATGAAGCGGAAATGAATTTGATCATACACACGACCAATGGCGGCGTCATCCGCGTGGAGATCGAACCGCATCAAATCTCGATCAATATTTCGGATGACGGCCCAGGCATTGAAGACCTTGAACTGGCCATGAAACCGGGATATTCCACGGCTACTGAAACCGTGAGAGAACTCGGCTTTGGCGCCGGTATGGGACTGGTCAACATCCAACGCTGTGTTGATTCCATGAGGCTGGAATCTGTCTTTGGCAAGGGAACCAATCTTAAGTTAAAAATATTGCTGCATAACGAAGAATTCGTTGGCGAACGAAACTAGGAGAAACCTAATGAATATTCAGGAAATCATACAAGCGCTTGACCTAAAAATACTCACTGAAGAAATAGATTTTTCCTCCATTATTCCGTCCTGTGGATATTCCTCCGACCTGCTGAGCTGCGTTATGGCAGGAGCACCGCATCATGCCATTTGGGTGACCTTGCAGGCGCATTCGAATATTGTGGCGGTGGCCACCCTGCTTGAGATCTCGGCCGTCATTATCAGCGAGGGAGCCTTACCAGACGCGGCCACGTTAAGCAAGGCAAATGAAGAAAACATCGTGCTCTTAAGCACAGACAAACCATCCTTCTACATCATCGGCAAACTATGGGAAATGGGGCTTCGCTGTTCTGAATCCTGAGAATTGATCGGCACTCTTGGAAGAAAATCTTTCCGATTATAAAGTTGACCTGCACGTCCACACGGTGCTTTCTCCCTGCGCCGAAGTGGAAATGATCCCGCCTTTGATCGTGGAAACCGCGTTGGAGTTGGGCATCCGGCTGATCGCGGTCACGGATCACAATGCCAGTGCCAACGTTGAAGCGGTTCAAAAAGCGGCAGAAAATACCGGGCTGCACGTTCTGCCGGGAATGGAAATTCAGACTCGAGAAGAGGTCCATTCCTTGTGCCTGTTCGATACCCTGGCGCAAATCGAAAAGTTCCAAAACTTCGTGGATGCAACCCTGCCGCCAATTAAAAATGACGCGGAGCATTTTGGCGAGCAATTCATTGTGGATGAAAGCGGGGAGTTCATCAGGCGTGAAGAACAACTGTTATTGGTGAGTTCCAGCATGTCGATCAATGAAGCCTGGAAATTTACCAACGACCTTGGCGGTCTCTTCATCCCCGCACACGTTAATCGTAAAGCGTTTGGCCTGCTCGAAAATCTTGGACTTGTGCCTACTGACATCGCGATCGAAGCACTTGAAATTTCCAGGCACATCACCCCGGAAGGCGCGCAGGCTGCCTATCCACAAATCAAAGGATACCCTCTCATACAGAACGGCGATGTTCACCGTTTGGACGAATTTAATAACAAGATGACTCTGACTATTTTGTCGCCATGTATCGCAGAAATTCGCATGGCACTAAGAAATCTTAACGATAGAAAAATCACATTCCTCTGAGCAAACTGAAAAAAATCGAGTAAAATCAAAAGGATATATTTTCATTATTTCTTAACTTTGTGGAAGATCAAATTCCACTTTATCGAAGTAAAGAATCGCGCAAGCAGGATTACCAACATGAGAAACCATGACATTTGGTCATTGAAGCGCGCAAGGATGTCAATTAGACTATAAAAGGCAAGAAGTGTAAATTCACACGAATTGTCTTATTAACAAAGAATTGGAGCTTTATTGTATGGCAGCTACCACAGCAACGATCAGTAAGAACAATCCGCTCACCGATCCTATCAGGAAGAAATTGATCGACCAAATCATCGACCAAAACAAAGAAAAACCGGGCGCGACGATGGTTGTTCTGAATGAAATCCAGGCCGCGATCGGGTTTATCACGGAGGAGATGCAGGCATATATTGCCACACGACTCCAGGTACCCGCTTCACGAGTTCACGGCGTGGTTTCTTTTTATTCTTTTTTTACCACGAATCCACGCGGAGACCATACCGTCAAGTTTTGCATGGGTACGGCCTGTTACGTAGGCGGCACCCCTGCTCTGATCGAAAAAACGAAACAGATCCTCGGCGTTGACGTTGGCCAAACCACTCCAGATGGCAGAATCACCGTTGAGATCTGCCGATGCGTGGGTGCCTGTTCGCAAGCCCCTGTCATCGTGATCGATGAGGATGTGATCGGTAGAGTGAAACCCAATAAAATGCCGCAGGTTTTAAAACCGATCCAGGAAAGCAAGGAGTAATTTTTGAGAGAGCTGGCCCTTCATCTTCTGGATATCGCAGAAAATAGTATCTCTGCCAAAGCCAGGAACATCACCATTGAAGTGGCTGAAGAAGTTGAAACAGATCTTTTAAAACTGAGTGTTCAGGATGATGGCTGCGGGATGGATGCCGAAATGGCGGCAGCTGTGATCGATCCTTTCGTGACCAGCCGTACCACGCGTAAAGTCGGCCTGGGAATTCCACTGCTTAAAGAGGCCGCTGAAGCCTGCAATGGAGCTCTGCGCCTTGAATCAACGCCTGGCAAGGGCACGAAGATCTCTGTGCAATTTCAGCACAGTCACATCGACCGCATGCCACTTGGCGACCTCACCACAACATGGATGCACCTTTTGGTGGCAAATCCTGGTGTGCATTGGGTTTTCAAATACTGTTACAACAAGAATGAATTTGTTTTTGATGACGAACCAATAAAAAAGGAACTTGAAGGTGTGTCACTTTCTGAACCATCCATTTTAAACTGTTTACGTGAAATGCTGCAATCGGGTTTGGATGAAGCCAGGGCAAATCACGGATAAAAATCAATCCAGAGTCTGCAGGAGATAAAAAAATGTCAACCATCAAGAGCCTCGAAGACTTAAAACGCGCAAGAGAAGAAGCATTGAAAAAACGCGATTTAAAAGCGTCCTCTGGTACCATCCAGGTTGTTGTTGGAATGGGTACTTGCGGGATCGCTGCCGGAGCACGCGATACGATGAAATCCATTCTCGATACGATTGAAAAAGATTCCATGAATGGGGTTATCGTGACCCAAACCGGATGCATCGGATTATGTGAAAAAGAACCCATCGTCATGGTCACTGTGGGTGAATCCCCCAAAGTTACTTATGGCAAAGTAAGCCCTGAAATCGCACAGAAAATCGTAAAAGAGCACGTCGGTAAAGGACAAATTGTCAAGGATCATGTCATAAATCTTTAGCATTGTCTTTTGTTCGTGTATAAAAAACTTATAAGGTGTCACAATGACGTATTTTCGTTCTCATGTTTTAGTGTGTGTGGATCCTGAATGCCTGAAAAAAGGCGCCCATGAGGTGTTGGATGCATTACAGGATGAAATAGTTACACAAGGTTTGATCGATGAAATTCAGGTATTGGAAACCTCAAGGATCGGCAGTTGCAGTACTGGACCTGAATTAATGGTTTATCCTGAAGGGGTACATTATGTAGGATTGACCCCTGATGACATCCCTTTCCTGGTGGAAGAACATTTCTTAAAAGGCCGTGTGGCCACAAAATTTGTTGAAGAAGAAAAGAAATTCATCGATGAAGAACTCAGCGCGCCGACGGCCAAAGAAGTTCGCGTCGTGCTGAAAAACTGCGGCAATATCGACCCGGAGAATATCGAAGATTACATTGCCGAAAACGGATACACAGCCCTTGGAAAGGTACTGGCTGAAAATACGCCGGAAGAGGTCATAGATATTGTGCTGCGTTCAGGTTTGGGCGGACGCGGCGGCGCCGGTTTTCCCACCGGCAAGAAATGGCAATTCTGCCGCGCAACCAACGATTACCCCAAATACATGATCTGCAATGCTGATGAAGGAGATCCCGGCGCGTTCATGAACCGCCGTGTCCTTGAAGGTGACCCGCACGCAGTGATCGAAGGAATGATCATTGGCGCGTATGCTGCCGGTTCAAACCAGGGCTATATTTACTGCCGCGCGGAATATCCGATCGCGGTGAAAACATTGAATATCGCCATCGATCAGGCCAGAGCTTTAGGCCTGCTTGGTAAAGATATCCTCGGCTCCGGTTTTGATTTCGACCTTGAAGTCCGCATGGGCGCCGGCGCATTTGTCTGCGGTGAAGAAACCGCTCTCATGGCCTCCATCGAAGGCAACCGCGGCGAACCAAGGCCGCGTCCCCCCTTCCCGGCTGTTAAAGGTCTTTTTGGCAAGCCCTCAAATGT
>CAZNAF010000030.1:0-25693 GCA_964570925.1 uncultured Anaerolinea sp. | reverse complement strand
CTTTCATCTTCGTACCGTCATAGGTCAGGGGCAGCATCACGTTTTCAAGGGCGCTGGTACGCGGCAGCAGGTTGAATTGCTGAAAAACGAATCCGATCTTGTGCGCACGCAGGCTGGCAAGCTGGGTTTCTTTCAGTTTGGCTACCGGTTTTTCGTCGACCAGATATTCACCTGTGGTAGGGGTGTCGAGGCAGCCCAGGATGGCCATAAGGGTGCTTTTGCCAGAACCGGAAGGGCCCATAATGGATACCATCTCCCCATCCTGAATTCTGAGGCTCACTCCGTCGAGGGCGCGCACTTCATCGTCACCGAGGGAATACACTTTGGTTATGTTCTTTGCTTCAATCATTTGATTTCCTCACTCGAGACGTGATCAGGGCATGGGGGCGCTGCCGCCACCGCTGGGAGGTTCTCCGCCGTCAGGCCGCATACCACCGCCGCCCATCATCCCGCCGCCGAATCCATTTTGTTGTTCTTCAGAAGACCCATTGGAGGAACCAGTATTCAGTTGTACCTTGTCACCTTTTTGAAGTTCACCGACCACGATCACGGTGTCATCCACGATCTGTCCGCTGACCACGGTGACACGTTCACTGCTGCCATCTTCTTTCACGCGCATCACGTATTCGCCCTGGGCATCGTTCATCACCGCACTGACCGGCACGAAAAGCACACTCTGCGGCTCACCGGTGGTGATTACCACCGTGGCGGTCGATCCGATGAGTATGTCGTCGTTGTTCTTATCCAGTTCTACCCGCACGGTAAAGTTGACCACGCCGCTGGATGTTTCACCGATGGGATCGATGAGGGTCACTTTTCCCGTTGTTGAGATCCCCAAGGAATCAAAAGTGATCTCGGCTTTGTTGCCGACTTTCACCGCGGATATGGAGGTCTCGTCCACCAGTACGTCGACGTAAAGTTTCGAGCGATCCACCAGCGCGAGGGCTTGTGTGCCTGCAGTGACCACGTCACCCACCTGCGAATAGATGACGGCCACTTCACCGTTGAAGGGGGCGAGGATGCTCAATTTGTTGACGGTGGCCTGGGCGGCATCCACGGCGGCCTGGGCGCTGGTGATGGCGTCTGTATTGCCATTTTCCTTGAGTTCGTCGTATTTGCGCTGCGCGTCATCCAGTTGCGCGGTGGCCAGATTCAACTCCGCTTTGATGGTCTCGGTATCGAGATAATTGGGAGGATTGGTGTAATAGTTATAAATGGAGGTGGCTGCTTTGAGTTCCAGCCTGGCGGTGCCAAGCGCGGCCCTGACGGACACTTTACCCGGATCGTTCTCGGCATATTCTCCGTAATGGGAATACTGGTCCTCCAGTTTGTTGACTGCATCCTGCGCGTCGACCATGGTCTTTTTCAGGACGGCGTTGTAATCTTCAGACCCCACCGGTTTGCCGAGTGTGTAGGAATAACCCAAGGCCTGATAGTAGGCGTCTTTGGCTTCAGCAAGAGCCACCTCGGCTTCGGCCAGCGCCGTATTGGATTGTTTCGCGGTTTCGAGGTCAGCCTGGGCTGTCACCAGGGTTGAGATGGCTCCGATCACTTCCGCGGGGGCGGTGGAGGAATCGAGTCTCATCAACTCGTCTCCCTCGGCAACTTTGTCGCCGGTTTCAACGTTGAGGGTCAAGACATTACCGCTGGTTCCCCAGGTAAGGGTGGCAAGTTGTTTGGCGCTGACGCTGCCAGAGGTTTCAACGGTTTCGGTCATGCTTGTTTCGGTCACCCTGCCTGTGGAGGATTGAACACTGGCGGCGTCTTTTTTTACACAACCCGTTGCCGCCAGCAAGATCAGGATCATGGGTAACATGAATGCCAGATAGGAATGCTTTCTTTCTTTCATTTTGTCTCCTTCTTTGAGCTTATTATTACTTTTCCAAACTCGTCATCATTTCACGGCGAGGGATTATCTAATGACTCTACCCATGCCAAACAGTCCGCCGCGGCGATCGTCGGTCGTAGAATCGGAAGATTCTGCGGTTGAAGAGGCGGTGAGCTGTAAAAGTTCGCCCGGGGTAAGGTTGCCAACGACTTGAACTTTGCCGTCCGCGATGTCACCGGTCACCACGCTGACCCGCTCGGCGGTTCCGTTCTGGGTGACGCGCATCACGTATTCACCGCCTTCATCCATCAACACAGCGGATACCGGAACGAAGAGCACTTCATGGGGCTCCGCTGTGGTGATCAGCACGTTGGCTGTGGAGCCTACCAATATTTCGGGATCTTTTTCATTGAGTTTTACACGCACGGTGTAATTCACCACGTTGTTGGAAGAGACGCCGATGGGATCAATGAACTCGACGATTCCGGTCGCTTCGATGCCGAGTGCCTGGAAGGTAACCGCAGCAGGGTCACCTGTTTTTACCTCTGTAATGGAGGCTTCTTCCACCAACACATCTACATAAAGCGTGGAGCGGTCCACCAGAACCAGAGCCTCCGTTCCATTGGTTACCGAGTCTCCCGCCTGTGAATACACCACAGCCACCTCGCCATCAAAAGGAGCGATGATGCTTAATTTATTGACAGTTGCCTGGGCGGCATCCACGGCGGCCTGAGCTGCGGTAAGGGCGTCCAGGTTGCCGGCCGCGATCTCGTCGTAGGCCTTTTGGGCTAAAGCGAGATTCTCTTTGGCGAGGTTGTATTCACCAGTGGTTTTATCGGCCAGTACCTGTGTCGGTGGGTTGCTGAAATGTGTCAGGCGCGTGAGGGCGTCGGCCTCGTCGATGCGTGCCTGACATAATGCAGCATAGGCGGCAAATTTAGGATAATAGGACTCATCATCATATGATTCCGGATTATCTCCATATTGGTTATAGGCTCGCAGGGCTCGTTCTGTAGCCTTTTGAGCATTGCTATAATCCAATTTGAGGGAGGCAGTGAAATCCTCGGGGGCGATGGGATCATCTAACATCAAATATTGTTCCCGCGCGTCTTCGAAGGCGATCTTGGCATCCACGAGGGTCTGATAGGCTTCAGCCAGCCCGGTTTTCGAAAGCTGCAAGTCTTCAAGCTCTTGCGTTGCGGTGACGAGTTCAGAAACGGCGTTCAACACCTCGGCTGGGGCCGTCGTGGGATCCAACCTGAGCAGTTCTTCACCTGCTGTAACTTTATCCTGACTTGAGACGTTCACGTCCACCACGATGCCGCTTGTGCTCCAGGTTAAGGCGGCAATTTGTTTGGCTTCAAGGGTACCGGAGGTTTCAATGGAATCAGTAAGAATCTCAGAAGTGACCCTGCCCGTGGCGGGGGTGGATGTTTCTGATGAGGATGGACTGCAAGTGGCTAACATAGGGATCAACAAGATCGACAAGGCCGTGGGAAAAAACCATCTGAGCTTTCTTTTAAACATAAACTCTCCTTCGTCACACAATCAGAATAAAGATACGTCCCAATTGTGCAGAAATTGTGCAGACCCTATTGATTTTTATGGATTCTCTCTTTTGATGCGGGCTTTCCCAATTGGAGAATCATGGGATTTATGGTTTAATTCAATACATGAAGAATCCACGATTTGACCAATTCCTTACCGAGTATCCTCAATATCTGAAGGCGCAAAAGATCGATGAGATCCGCGCCAGTGATTATTCAAGACTGGACCGCCTGGGACACGTGTATCTTGATTACACGGGTGGGGGCCTTTACGCTGAATCACAGGTGAAGGCTCATCAAAAACTGCTCCTGGAAGGTGTTTTTGGGAACCCTCATTCCACCAACCCATCCTCGCTGCATGCCACGGAACTGGTGGAGAAGGCGCGCAGCGCTGTTTTGAAGTTCTTCAGGGCAGACAAGGACGAATATGTGGTGATCTTTACCTCCAACGCGAGCGGCGCCCTGAAACTGGTGGGAGAGTCTTATCCCTTTGGCAAGAAAAGCCGTTATTTGTTGACCTACGACAACCATAACTCCGTTAACGGCATACGCGAATACGCCCTGGCCAAGGGCGGGGAGGTGACCTACATCCCGGTGATGCCGCCCGAGATGCGCGTTGAGCAAGACAAGGTAACCGCTTTTCTCAAACAAAAAAGCGCGGGAGACTGCCTGTTCGCATTTCCGGCCCAATCCAATTTTTCGGCTGTGCAGCATCCGCTGGAATGGGTCGAGCTTGCTCACCAGCTGGGTTGGGACGTGCTGCTGGACGCTGCGGCCTTTACACCCACCAACCGCCTGGACTTGAGTCAGGTGCATCCCGATTTTGTGCCCGTATCCTTCTACAAGATGTTTGGCTACCCCACCGGTGTGGGGGCGTTGATCGCGCGCCGGGTGGCGTTGGCGAAACTGCACCGACCCTGGTTTGCCGGGGGAACCATTACGGTGGCATCCGTACAGGGAGAAAAGCATTATCTGGCGGATGCCCCCATGGCTTTCGAAGACGGCACCCTCGATTACCTGAACATCCCGGCCGTGCAGATCGGTCTGGATCATCTTGATTCCATCGGCATGGAATTGATCCACGAGCGGGTGTTGTGTTTGACTGGCTGGCTGATCAAGAATCTGCTGCAGATCAGGCATCCCAACGGCACCCCCCTGGTGCGGTTTTACGGCCCTCTGGATACCACACGTCGCGGAGGGGCGCTGGCGATGAATTTTGTGGATGACGCCGGCCGGGTGGTAGATCACCGCTGGATCGAGGAAAAAGCCAACCGCAGCGAAGTATCCTTGCGCACAGGCTGTTTCTGCAACCCGGGCGCCGGGGAGATGGCCCTGGGCATCTCATCCCTGGAGTTGAGCGCCTGTTTCAACCGTCCGGATCACGACCAGCGCCTGAGTTACGATGAATTTCGTCTCTGTATCAACGACAAGGCATCCGGCGCGGTGAGGATCTCGGTCGGCCTGGCCAGTAATTTTGCCGATGCCGAATCGTTCATCCGTTTTGCACAGGGGCTGGTATAACCGGCGAAAGGGAAGCATGAGAAAAATCAATCCGATCTTTGACCGCCCCGCAAAGGGGTGGATGGCACTGGGGGCTTTGGTCTTGTTCCTGACCTTCAGCCTGCTCACGCTGCCGGTGGAATCGGCTCGCGCCGCTGAATACGGCCGCGGCCTGGGAAGCCCTGACACCAAACTCTTCTACACGGGGCAGCAACTGCAAACCATGGCTTCAACCTATGGGGATGAAGGTCGGGCGGCTTATATTCACGCGCGGTTCACATTTGACCTGGCTTTTCCTTTTGTCTACGGTTTGTTCTTTCTGCTGGCCAACAGTTATTTATTGGGTAAGACAACCCGTTCAGGGTCGGGATGGCGGTTGCTCAACCTGCTGCCCTGTTTAGCGGTGCTCTTCGACCTGGCTGAAAATATATCGGTTTCCGCCGTAATGGCGTCTTTCCCGTCATTTAATCCTGTTGTCGTGACGCTTGCCCAGATCTTTACACCGTTGAAATGGCTGTTTGTTTCATCCAGCATGGCCTTGAGCGTCGTTTTGTGCCTGGTTTGGGTAATCAGTCGTCTTATCAAACTTGATATTGGTGTTAAAAAGGTGAAGTAGAGAATTAATCCATGCAGACAAGGGAAGAAATCAACCTGATGGACTCGGTAAGAGGGAATTGATGTCTGAGAGTCTATATTCATTTGTTGAGAATTATCGTGATTTCTTTTGGATGCTTTATGGTTTACTTTTTTACACCGTAGGCCTTTCCGTTTTATTGCATTCCCGCCACTATTCCAGGCTGACACTGGCAAAATGTCTGCCCTGGTTAGGTGGTTTTGGTATTTGTTTTGCTTTTTACAACTGGGGGTTCATTTTCCTGCCTCTCGTGGATAATTTATCAGACCCGAGAGCGGCCACTTTCTGGCATTTGGTTCACCATCTCTTGCAGGCTTTTTCTTATTTAATGTTGTTCCAATTCGGTATCGAGATGTTGAGACCAAATCATGAAAAATGGCGCTGGCTTAGACTGCTGCCCACCTATTTTTTTGCCATCTGGCTGATCGGCCCCTACATCATCGGCTTTAGTCTGATCTCAGGGGTCGAAACGTGGGGCAGCTTTGTCAATGCCTGCTCGCGCTATTTTCTTTGCCTGCCGGCATCGTCGCTTTCGGTGGTTGGTTTGATCAGGCAGCAGCGGCTGCAGATCAAACCGCTGAAACTTCCCAGGATCGACAACGTGGTCAGACTGGCAGCAGCAGCGCTTGCGGGTTTCAGCGTGTTTGAAGGTTTTATCGTTCCGAAAACCTTCTTCTTCCCCGCCTCGGTGCTGAACCTGGAATCGTTTCAGCAAGCACTTTTTTTCCCCTCTTATTTTTATCTTTCCATTTTCGGCTTGGTCCTGTTCGTGACCATGAACCGGACGCTTGAGATCTTCGATATTGAGACCGATAATATGGTCAAGGCAATGGAGGAGGCGCAGGTGATCACAACCGAGCGCGAAAGGGTGGCCCGCGATCTGCACGACGGCGCGTTGCAGCAGGTTTACGCCGCCGGCTTGCTGGCACAATCTTTAAAAAAACACGTGCCTGAGCAAAACAGGAACGAGGTCCAGCAATTGGTCCTCACCATCAACCAGGCCATCCTTCAATTGCGAGGTTTTCTGCCCTGGCAACAAGGTGAAACTGAACTGGTCGATCTGGTCAGCGCGCTGATGCCCAAGATCGAAGATGCCAGGCGGTATGTAAAAGTTGAAACTGATATCGAATCTCAAATCTTTCCGGCGTTATCGGTGGAGCAAACACGGCATTTAACGGCGCTGCTCGGTGAGGCTTTGTCCAACGCCATCCGGCATTCACGAACGGACCGCATCCGCGTTGCACTCAAACGCGAGGAGGAAAAAATGATCCTTGAGGTGCAGGATTTTGGGACGGGGATCTCTTTACACGCCGAACAGGGATATGGGTTAAAAAACATGAGGGACCGCGCGCGCCTATTGGGCGCAAATTTTGAGATCTTTTCAGGCCGCCAGGAGGGAACCACGGTGAGGGTGGTGCTGGCGATCACGGAGGGAAGCCATGCCCATTAAAGTTCTGATCGTGGACGATCACGCCGTGGTGAGATTGGGATTGCGCACTCTCCTGGCCGATGAAATGGATATCGACGTCGTTGCTGAAGCAGCGAATGCCGAGGATGCCATTGAGAAGACAAAAAAACATTGCCCTGATGTCGTTGTGCTTGATATTCAAATGCCCGGGATGAACGGGATAGAGATCTGCAAAAGTCTCACGACCCTGTGCGAAAAATTGAAAATTGTGATGCTGACGTCGCACACGAAAGAGGAGTTCATTGAACAAGCGATCCAGGCCGGCGCGGCAGGGTACGTGTTAAAACAGGTGGGAAACGAAGAATTGACCAGGGCGATCAAGGCCGTGTATGCGGGTGAGATGGCTTTTGACACCAAAACGACCGCCTTTCTGGTCAACAGGTATCGAAAAATGGAAGCGGAATTGGCGGAAAACGCGATTTCCGCTTTGACGCAACGCGAGTTGGAAGTGGTCAAACTTGTCGCGGAGGGTCAGAGTAACAAGGAAATTGGCAAATCCCTGAATCTTTCAGAGATCACAGTACGCAATTACGTAAGCAAGATCCTTTCGAAGCTTCAACTTCGCAACCGTATCGAGATCGCCCTGTTTGCCGTGAAAAACCAGGAGCGCAAGAATAAATAAAAACAAGAACGGTGTCCATCGGACACCGTTCTTGTCGTCCCTACCTCTAATTTCCTCTTGGTCCACTACCAATAATCGCTCGCCAGTAAGACACTACCGATAATTACAATAATTTTGTTCGTACCGATAATTATTGGTTACGCTTTCTTCTTCTGAAACCACACGCCGGGTTTCCACGGCACACCGATAAATTTGAAGAAGAAGCGGTCCAACCCGTAATATCCGGCAGTCTTCCAGGCTACCACCAGCAGGATCTGCAACAACAGAAGCACTGGACCTGAACTGAGACTGCCCGCAAGCATAAAGTTAAAGTTCATGAATGCGCCCAAGAAGGCTGCAATTCCGACCACGATACCCAGGATCAACGCCAGTCCGATGAGAAACTCACCAATGGCCACCAGTTTGGCGAACCAAACGTATGACTGGTTGTCGAGCATGGATTGAATGAAAGAACGATACCAGTCATAGTAGATGGCCGGACGTGCGGGGGCTTCCGGGATGGCTACGGCTTTTGTCCAATATCCCTGCAACGCGGCACCGCTTTCCATCCACTCGGGAGCGGACAACTTGCGCAAACTGGAGGTCAACCACTGGTAGCCTACATAAATGCGAACGATCATCCATAACCAGGCGAACTTTGTGCTCCCGAACAAAGCTTTGACCATCGGCGCGTCTTCCATATTGGTGCTTCCAAAAAGCACGTTTTTCATGTTGTCTCCTTTGTATAGTACGAAAATTAGATCGAAATCTAAAGGGTCAGATGCACCATACTTATATGGTAGTACTCTTATTGGATAAATTATACCTTTTTTATCATATAAATCAAGATTATTCTTATCCGATTTTTCAGTGATATCTGTCATCAGTGGAATCAAAAAAAGTGGTCTTTAAAAAGTAAGGGCGATTCATGAATCGCCCTTACTTGTGGGGGTTATGATGCCTATTTAACCCTATCTACGGTGGCAGGGCAAATTATTTGCCCTTTTGGATAGCTCTAAATAATTTGCTTCCACTCAATTAATCGAATGCCGGAATTTCAACTTTCGCACCGGCGTTATCCGCCTGGTAATATGGCAACCAGCCAACCGCGAAAAGGTCATTGAAAATGTCGCTTTTGGCAGGTTTGATCATGATCTCACCCAAATCCCCCGCTGAATCTACCCATTTTTCTTTTACCAATTGAAGGGCGTCTTCCTTTTGCTGCTGCAGGTCCAGCAACTGGTCTTGCAGAGCTTTGAGGTCCTGTGTTTCGGCGGCCATCTTGTCCTTTGCGGAGGCCGTCATGCCGACCTTGTTGATCGTGCTGGAAAAACTGCGTTTACGGCCGGTCAGCATACCCAAAACGGCGGCTCCACCGGTAGCCAACCCTTCGAGCTTTCTGCGGTTGACCTCATTTTCGGCCAATTTAACGTCGAGTTCCTGGGCTGTAATCTTGCGCTGCAGGGTGCTGATCTTGGTCTGCCAGGTTTTTTCCACTTTGTCCAATTCGGCTTGCAGCGCTTCCTGGGCGGATTCCGTACACAGCTTGTGAAAATCCGCCTTGCTCATCTCGGGTGTGGCGGTCACTTTCAGCGTCTTGTTGGTGGCCAGTTTCAGAGGGCTGCTGCGATAGATCCATTCCTGAAAATCTTTCAGCAGGTCGGATGTCTTTTTCGCGTCCCCAAGCCAGCCATCCACGGGGTGGAAGAGCGCCTTGGGCTGCGGATTGGTATCCAGTGTGCCGGTATCCAGGGCATCGGTTACATAGTCTTCCCATTTGACCAATCCAGAGGAAGGGGAATCCAGGATGGCGGCTATCTTTTTGGAGGTTTCGACGTTGTATTGACGTGAGAGGTACCGCACCTCAGATTGGAGCAGGAGTGCGGCTTTATAGACCAGAGCATCTGCGCTGGCATTTGCCGGCAGCCCCGCGGATTTTGCAGCTTCACTGAACGGGCGTCTGGCAGGAAGGAAGTATTCTGCGATCTCGCCCGGGACCGCCGGTCTGCTGGCCGAAACCTGCGCGGTCTGACTGCCGGTACGGATGTTCTTTTCTGGCTTGGTACCTTTTTCCGTGGATTTCCCGCCCGCCTCGGCATCATCCGCGCCAACCAACTGGTTGGCCAGCGGGATCTGGTCGCGCGTCATGGGACCTGCCAAAAAGTTGAGGCACCAGCGCGTGCTGAAGGAAACCGGCGCAGGTTTGTAGATGCTGTGATAGAGGAATACCCTTTTTTGCAATCCGGAGATCAGTTTATCAAAGGTGGCCACGCTGGTGTTGCCTCCTGCCGAGGTCAGCCCGTCGAGCAGACGCTGCTTGTCCTGTTCCGTTTGCAGGCGGCCGATCATCCAGGTCCCGGCGTTTGAGAGCGCCTTGTAATCGACATCCACGGGGTTTTGCGTGGCCAGCACCAGACCCACGCCAAATGCGCGGGCTTGTTTGAGCATGCGCATCATCACCGTTTTTGAGGCAGGGTTGGCCACAGGCGGGAGGTAGCCCATAATTTCATCGAAATAAACCAGGGCGCGCAGGTTGCCCGTCCCCCGCTGGCTGCGCATCCAGGTTTCGACGGCAGCAAAAAGCAGGGTGACGAAGAACATTCTTTCATTCTCGCTCAAGTGCGCGAGGTAGAAGATAGAATGGCGAGGCTTGCCAGAGGGTGGGTAGAGCAAGGCAGCGATATCGAGGGTCTGCCCCTGCTGCCAAACCTGGAAGGAGGGCGCGGCTAAAAAGTTGTTCAATAGGATGGCCAGGGAAAAGCGTTCTTTTTCCGGGAAGAAGGATTCCAAAGGAAACGCCCCCAGACGCTCCATGGGTGGATTCTGCACCTGCAGGATGAGATCGGTCAGGGTCAGAGACTCTTTTTTGGTCCAGGCGGTTTCGATCAGGTTGGAAAGAAGGATGTGTTCACGTGAGCGCAGAGGATCGATGTCATTTAAGCCGATCAACCCCAACAGTGCGGTTACCGTGCTTGAAATACGTTCCCGCAGTACTTCGGCGTTCGTTTCCCAGTCCAGGTCGGGTGATTGAAAGGAGGAAAGGATGTTTACGGGAATGCCGGAGGAAGAACCCGGGGTGTAGATGGCGTAATCGGCTTTTTCACCCAGGGCTTTCAGCTGTTCGCTGCCCAGGCCCCATTCGGCGAGACCTTTTTTCCATCTTTCAGCGGTCTCCACCGCCATCTGTTCGACAGTTTTTCCGCTTTGACGAGCGGTCTCGGGGTCGATCCACGGTTCAAAATCTTTTGCTTCCTGTGACGGGAAGTGCAGGACCATGTTGGTGAGATCACCTTTGGGATCAATGATGATGGCCGGGATGCCGTGCAGGGCGGCTTCTTCAAGCAACCCGATGCAAAGGCCGGTTTTTCCTGAACCGGTCATGCCGGTGACAACGGCGTGCGTGGTGAGATTGGAAGGCTCGAGCAGAACCTTTTCATCGGTATTCGTTTTTGTTTTCGCGTCAAAGATCTTGCCTAAATAATATCCACTGTCTGCAGGGGTCATTTTTTCACCTCTTGTCTGGTCATTTCATCCTATTCATTATAGACGAATTGGTACGGGAGAACAAATTCGAAAAACTGGCCTCAATCTTGTATCTCTTTTTCTATCTATTATTTATTGATTTAAGACCTGATTCAAAAGGACATACCTTGCCTGACCTGGACCTCATTACGATCAACCTGGAGAATGGAGTGGAGCGGGACGCGCTGCCCGGATTGGCAGTGCTTAAGGCTCCGCGCAGAACCGCCCGCGGAAGGGAAAACGACCTGTTGGTGGCTTTGTTTAACGGACAAACCGCGGGAGACACTTCGACAGCCTGGTTCTCGGGGCTTTTGCAGGGTTATTTCAGCACGCCGGGGACGCTCACCTTTGCCTTGAAGACCCTGGTTGAAAATTTGAACCTCGCGCTTCTGGAGCGCAATCTAAAGCTGGCGAAGGAAGGCCAGCGTGAATCTCTCTCTTTAAGCCTGGCGGTCTTCAGGCGTAACAATCTTTACCTGTTCAATGTGGGTCAGGCAAAAAGCTGGTTCTCTGGCAGCGGTGAAACGCTTGAATACACCGATCTTGAAAACCAGGGCCGCGGCCTGGGTGTCACCCAGACGCTAAAATGGAATTTTTCCACCCGTGAAATCAGCGAAAAGGATTTCGTGGTGTTGTCTGCCAATCCGCCTCAGATCTGGAGCGAGAAGACTTTTCAAGGCAGCCAATCCCTATCCAACGACGCTGCTGTACGCAGGCTGTTTAACCAGGCCGGCATGAATTTTCAAGCCGCGGCGATCAGGATCGTGGATGGGAAGGGAACCCTCCGCCAGTCGGCCTGGAAATCACGTTCCGTGGAAGGCGAAAAAACCACTGCATCACCTGTGCGGACCCCGGAAACCTCGGGGGCAAGGACCAGCCAGGGCCAACCCGAAGAGCAGCCGCAGACTGATTTCTCCCATTCCACTTTTCTGAATGTCGCCGGAACCGACCAGAACCCCGCCATTCAGCCTGGTGTGAGGAAAGCCGAGCCAGAAGTTGAGGGTTTTGCCTCCGTGGGGAAAACGGATAACGTTGTTTCCAATGGGAACAAGGGCCATGAAAAACCGACCCTTTTGAATGATGGATCCAAAACCTCTATGTTGAAGGTCAAGGCGGGCGAGATGACCGGCAAGATGGTGTCTGACGCTCAAGATTCCGCTTCAAAGTTAAAAGGTTTCCTGAACAGGATCCTTCCGGGGATCATGGATGAGCCGCTCAAGTTATCAAGAAAGGCGCTCTTTGCCATCGCTCTGGGCGTGCCCCTGGTGATCGCTTTGATCGCCGGCGCTGTGTATGCCCGAGTGGGTAAGAGCAGGGAATTTGAAGAGAACCTCATCATGGCGCAGGAATACGCCATCCAGGCTGAAGTTGTGGCAGCGGATGAACCCATGCGCCTGGCCAGCCTGCAGCAGGCCATGTTTTGGCTCGACAAGGCTGAGTCTTATGACCAGTCTGAAGCCTCAAGCTCATTACGCCTGAAAGTTCAGGGCGCCCTGGACGAGATGCAGGGCATCCAGCGACTTGAAATGCTTGAAGCCGTGCCGGGAGGGTTGAAAGCCGGCTCACAGATCGTCGAGATCGTGGCCACGAACACCGACCTTTACCTTCTGGAAGAGAAAAGCGGGACGGTAAAGCGCTACGTCATGGGCAGCTCGGGTTATGAGGCCGATGAGGGGTTTGACTGCGGCCCCAACGCCGAGAATCCTCTTAACATGATGGGGAATCTGGTGGATATTCTGCCCCTTAACGGAAATAATTCCTTCAAAGCCACCCTGCTGGCCATTGACGCCTCTGGCAACATTGAATATTGCATTCCAGGGGAATCCGGCATCACCAGTTCGCTCGTTTATCCTGATCAGGGGTGGAAGACCCTGACCGCCGCCGCGTTGTCTGAGGGTTACCTGTATGTGCTCGACAGCAACGGACGGGCGATCTACCGATACGCCGGGGACGGCATCCAATTTGACGGCAAACCGACCCTCTTTTTTGACAACCAGATCCCCTCGCTGACCGAAGCGATCGACATTGAGGTCAACGGGGATGAATTGTATATCCTGCGCAGCAACGGCCAAATGGTGGAATGCACCTACAGTCATTTGAAGGATTATAAATTGACCGAGTGCGTCGACCCTGCTCCCTATGGAGACATGCGCACCGGGCAGCAGCCCGAACCGATCAGTTTTCCCGAGTCCAATTTCATTCAGATGCGGCTGACGGGGGCGCCGGATTCATCCATTTATCTGCTCGATGCCACAGCCAAGGCGCTTTATCATTTCAGCCTGCAACGCAATCTGCAAAAGATCCTGCATCCGCGCGATTTGAGCGGTTACAACCTCGACCGGATGACCCCCACCGCTTTTGCCATATCAAGCGGCCGCATCGCCTTTATGGCTTTTGGCAACCAGATCTACTACGCGGCGTTACCATAGGCGTCACCCCAAATTCAACGGCTGTATTTCATCAACCCGACCGGTTTGCCTTCGGGTTGAAAAAGAGGGAAATCCGGTGCATGTTCATGCATCAACGCCAGGGGAGTGTAACCGACCCTGGCATGTTTTTTAAATTCATTCATGTAGCGGAACAAAAGATATGTGGGATCAACCAGGCAGCATAAGGGTAATGGGTACGCTTGAAAAGGTAAGCAGAAAGACCAGGATGGTTAATGCCCCCAGAAGCTTACGCGGCAGGTCAAGCGGGGTGATTTGATCCATGGGTTCGGCGTGCGTGCGGCCCAGCAGGAATAACAGACCTGCCCACAGCCACCAGCCCGACCAGAGGAAACCCATGGCTGCCAAAAGGATGACGATGACCGGCAGGGTTTTTCGTGAGGTTTCTTTGCCGAACAATAGATACATGACGTGGCCGCCGTCCAGTTGACCAGCCGGGATGAGGTTTAGGGAAGTAATGAGCAAACCAACCCAGCCTGCCCAGGCCACGGGATGGATCATCACATCAAGCCCTCCGTACGGGAAGGGTTTTCCGGTGACGAAATACTTCAACCAGTAGAGCAGCGGGGGCAGGTCGCCGTAACTGACAGGCTGGGGCAGCAGCTGCCCGAAGCGAAGATACTTTAGAAGCAGATAGGTGATGGAGTTGCCTTCAACCATGAAACCCTGGCCTGCGGCAAAAGCCGCGGGAATGCGGTCGAGGCTGGAGAGCGAAAGGCCGATATACACCACCACCAGTGAGGCGATGTACCCGGCGATCGGACCGGCAACGGCAATATCCATGAGCACACGTTTGTTGCGGGGCGGTTCCTTCATGTTGATGAAGGCGCCCAGGGTGCCCAGGCTCGAAAAGGGCAGGGGAATGAAAAATGGCAGGGTGACGTGGCCGCCGTGCACGCGTCCGGCAAGGTAGTGGCTGAATTCATGCACGAGCAGGATGGCCAGCAGGCTGACCGTAAAAGGCCAGCTTGTTTCGAGGATAAGCAGTACAGCCTGGAGAGGGTCTTCCGGCAGGGTTGCCAGGTTGCTGAGGCCGTAAGAAACCAGGACGCTGATGATGGTGAGGATGAACATAAGCAGGTTGAGCGACGGCCGGCCTGGTTTGGGCGGGTTGAATTTTTCGATCAGGATGACGTGCTGCCCCTCTTCGACGCGAAAGAGCGGCCTCACCCCGAGCGGCCTCAGCCCGGCGGCGAGCTGGTCGTAGGCCGATGCCGAATCAGGGGCGATCAACCGTCCACGGTAACGGGCTAAAAACGGGTCTTTGGAGGATCCGATGGTGAAATCCTCGATGGCGAATACACGCTTGATCTGCCCATCCCAAACTGTAAAATCAGACGAAGGTTCCATGCTTCTCCGTGGTTTTCTCGAATCGTGGAATTAAGAATACCCTTTGCGCAGGTTTTTTGCAAGGATGACAAATAAGATTGTTTGAGTTTGGAAAAACTAGAAAAGGAAGGGCAGCCACCGGGCGACCAGCGGCGTGAGGGCGTGGAACCCAAACGCGGCGGCGATGCCAAGCACGAATCCGGCCAGGATGTCAGAAAAGTAATGCACGCCCATGGCCACCCTTGCCAGACTCACCAGAGGTGCCCACAGGGCAAGGAGGACGGCAAACCAGGCGGGTCCGAGCAGGATGGCGAGCACAGCCAGCATGGTCACGCGGGCGGCGTGACCGGAAGGGAAGGAGTGCGGGTCGCTTTTGCGATAGATGGCGCCCCAATCGCCTTCGGGCCGCTGGCGTTTGATGCTGAATTTGATGATAAGGACGACCACCGCCAGGGCAATTGTGCTGTAAGCCATTTCGGCCATGTTGTAATGCCAAAAAACGCGTGGTTTGAAGGTCAGCAGCCACACCACGAACAAGGCCAAAAGGATGAACCACGAATCCCCTGAATGGGCGAAAAAAATGGCCAGAGAACGGACCTTGCCGGCTGACTCTTTCAATCTTAGGGCATCGGTGATCTTTTCATCCAGGGCGACGATCTTTTGTTTGAACATGGGCTCTATTTTACCGCAACAAATCGGCCTGAACCATTTCATACTGGAAAGGCTTGTCCACGTCCATGCCGACTTCGGCAAATGGGACGCGCACGGCCTTGCCGGTGATGCCGAGGCGGCGGCAAACTCGGGTGGCCATTTCATCGAGGTCCAGTCTGCACAGCAATAAAAGCAGCAGGGTATCCAGCCCGATCATGGCGGCCTGTTTGAGGGGATTCTTGCGGGCCTTGATAAGGTCTTTCCAAAGGGCGTCAGGGGCGAGCACGGCTGCCTTGCTGAAGGAGTTCAGGTCGCCTCCGCAGATCTCTTCATTTTTAACCTTAATATAGGTGCGTTTGGAGCCCGGAAAGCGCTTTTCCATGACCTCCCTGCTGACCACCCCGTAGTAAATATCATATTCGCCTTTTTCGTAGATCGATACCAGCTCATCGATGATGCGCGGGGTAATCGTGGGAATATCCGCTGAAAGTGAAACCACGTGGGTTTCTTCAGGGCGCGAGGCGGCCAGTTTTTGTGACGCCGTCTGGATGTTGGCGATGAGACTGCCCTGGTCAGGCAGACAGGTGAGCGGTTTTGTGCAGTACAGGGATGACGTCTCGTCAAGACCGATCAGCACCACACTATGAATGGATTTTGAGGCGGAGAGAGCGTCCAGAACCCACTGCACCATGGGTTTCCCCGCCACGGGCAGCATGGATTTGGGGAGTTCACCGGCCAGAACGCCCAGCGTGTCTTGATCTGATCTGCCGCCTGCCAAAACGATCGCATCCATGTTTAGAACTCCTGTACCTGGGGTCTGAAGGGAACTGCCTGGACGGCTTCTTCCATTTCAGTGAAATACGTGCCCGGGTTGGCGTAATCCACCATTTGCTTCCTGCCGAGGGCGGCCACGAGAGCGGCTTCCATTAAGTTTGTGCCAAAACTGCGTCCGTCCAGCACGGGGGTGGTGGTGATGAGATATTTGATCCCGGCGTCTTTGAAAAATTTCTGGTCCGCCGGGGTGGTGGTGTTGGTAACGATCACGCGGCCGGGCAACTGCTCAGGCATGTGGCGCCATAAATAATGACAGTCACCGGCCACCACGGTGGCCCATTCGAAATATTTTTCATATTTTGGTTCGCGCTGGTTCTGCTTTTCTCCGGTCGGATAGAGCCAGCTGAAGGGGAAACGCCCCACCACGGGGATGAGGGCGGATGCCAGATTGCGAATGCCCTTTTCCGTGCGCACCGGAATGCCCAAGCCGAGCGAGAACATCACATCCCCGAAAACACAATCATAGCCGTCGTCCAGGAAGGCTCGTGCGGTCCCCCAGCGGTCCAGGGCCACGGCGACCAAAGCGCGTTTTTCCTTGACATAACCGTGCAGGTCTTCATTGATGACTTTGGTCACCTGCTTTTCAAGGGTCATTTTTAACCCGGTTCCGTCCACAACGGGGGTGGTTTTCACGTATTTAATGAGGGACTGCACTGAATGCAGGGTGGACCATTTATCTTCGACCATAAAACCCAGCAATGCGCCGCCGACCCCAAAGGCGTCCACTTTGCCGTCCAGCTCACCGTAGAGGTTGGCGGCCTTTTCCATGTCTCCGTCGGTTCCTATGCGTTCCAGAAGGACGGATTCACCCAGAAGGTTGATCTCGATCTTCTTATCCCGGCTGGAGGCTCCTATGCTAATGCTGACGGCTCGTTTCATTTCTTTCTCCTGATAGTAGCGTCTGGGGTCAGTCATGATGCGATGGACAGGACAGTTGATGACGACCCGGTTTAAACTAAGCCTTGAAACATATCTTTGAAGGTAGTAACACGAAATACTTCTAATGGTATTGATTTTTCGATGAATTGCTCTTGATGATACTATATTTTTTGCTAACTTCTTTAGGCGTTGATATAAACAATAAAATAGAAACCGTGTGAATATTTCACTCCAGGTTAGAGGAACCCCGGTCAATCATTTTTCAATCCAAATCAAATGTGAAAAGTGTGAGGGTTTTCAACCTCAGCCCCTACCCCCTTTCCAACAGATAAGGTTTTTCTTTGTTAGTTCAACTTAGATCTGTCGGAGAGGGGGCCAAGAGAATAAATTACTAACGACCACGAAATCCGGGGATGAGGCGACGGCGGAGGATCCTTTTTGTGTTTACCTGGTTTTCTGGAAACGAAAATGACATACTTAAGCAACCCATTTTATGATATTCGTTTTACGAGCAGGATAAAAAAACCGGGAGCCTTATGTGATGAGACTCCCGGTTGGATCAATGTTTTATGAGATCTGCCAGCGTCGGCAGGCGGATTCGACGATCCTGCGCACGATATCCGTGTAGGAGTAACCCGCTGTGTAGGCGGCGCAGATAAAGGAAGCCTGTTTGGGATCCGGGTACATGCAGGGCAGGGGGTTCACTTCGAGGATGTAGGGGTTGCCCGCATTGTCGATGCGCAAGTCCATGCGGCAGCAGTCTTCAAGATAGAGCGCTTTTTTCGCTTGCAGGGCGATCTCTTGAAATTCCTTGGTCTGCATGTAGGTGATCTTGGCGGGACACTCACGATAAAACTCACTCAGGTTCTGTTCTTTTAGAGTGTGTGAATAAAACCCCACAGGGGAAAAAAGTTCCACCACGGGCAGGGCTTCATCGCCGAGGATACTGATGGTGAATTCGCGCCCCTCGATGTATTCTTCCACCAGTACCAGGGTGTGCAGGGTCTCAACCAGCCAGTTGATCTGTTGAACAAGTTCACCGTAATTTTTCACCAGGGCAGACTCAGGGATACCGATGGAGGAACCTTCAAAGGCCGGTTTGACGAACATTGGATAGCGCAGGCTGCTTTCGGGAATGTTCTTCGGGTCATCCACGACCATGAATTTGGGGGTGGGCAGTCCTGCCTGCAGGAACTGGTTCTTGGCGACGTGCTTGTTATGGGAGAGCATCATCCCCAAGACCCCGGCGGCTGTGTAGGGGATCCTCAGCATATCGAGCACGGCGGGGATCTGGGCTTCTCTGGAGTCGGCATAATGGCCTTCAGAGGTATTAAAACAAAGGTCGGGTTTAAATGCCTTGATCTCTTCGATTGAATTAAAAACGCCAGGGAAATAGCGGGTTTCGTGGCCTAGTTCTGAGAGGGAACGCAGGGTGGTTTCAACGGTCAGCAGGTCGTCGAGGTCATCCCAACGCCCGGGGGGGTCTTCGGGGCTTGCAGGTGCGTCTTCTTTTAAATTTGCCAACAAGGCGATCTTCATTCTGAGCGGTTCTCCTGTTTCCAATAATTAAACGGTTTTGATTATAATGAGGTTTTAGTAAAGAACAAGAGGTGAGTTTCATGGGGGAGTTCGTTTTAATTAAGAAGAATCTCAATAAATAAGAGAGATTTTTCCCGTGACAATTGGCCTTTTGAATGATATAAAAAGATGTTCTGATTTTTCCATTTAAAAACTGATCGAGGAGGAAATCCATGTGGTATGCATTGATCGCCGCGGGGATTCTGATTAGCGCGATTCTCGCCATCTCCGCGAAGCGCCTGCTGATCTCAGCCATCTGGCTGGCATTCACCAGCGCACTCGTGGCTTTAATGATCTACCTGCTCGGAGCGCCCCAATTGGCTGTCATCGAGCTCAGTGTTGGCGCGGGATTGGTGACCGTTCTATTCGTCTTTGCCATCAATATTTCCGGTGAAGAAGCCATCAACCTGGTGTCTCCTCTGCCGAAAGTCCTGGTGTGGTGCAGCACTTTGCTGGCGGTCGGGTTGATCCTGTTTTTCTTCCTCCGCTCGCTGGGCATCGTCCAATCGCCCGCTGAAGGAGCCGGGCTGCCCCCCTCCGTATTTTGGGAGGAACGCTATTTTGACTTTTTGCTGCAGATCGTGCTGATCTTTGCCGGCGTTCTGAGCGTTATCGGCCTGCTTTCCAATGCAAAATCCGCGCCCCACATGGAGGATAAAGCATGAATCTTCCCATTCCCTTCCTCGTATTATTGGCTGTGTTTGCACTGGCCGGGACAGGTTTCTACTGCCTGCTATTCACCCGTAATTTGATCAAGGTGGTGGTGGCACTGCAGTTGATCGTCAAAGGTGTTGTGCTGGCCTTCACGCTGGCCGGGCATCTCAGAGGCATCGAAAGCCTTGCGCAGACCATGGCGATCACGGTGATCGTGGCAGACACGATCGTGGCGGTGATCGGCCTGGCTCTGGCGGTACAGATCAGACTGCGTACCGGCAGCCTGGACCTCAAGAACCTTTCGAAGTTGAAGGGGTAGGCCATGATCTCAATCCTTATCGCTTGTTCAATTGGCGTCCCCTGGCTGGGTGCCCTGCTGGTCTGGTTGATCGGCGACCGGCATGAAAAAGTACAGCATTGGACTGCCATCCTGTTTTCACTGGTTGCCGGCGCGGCGGCGGTCATGATGTTGTGGCATGATTCCGCGGAGGTCGGGCTTTCCCTCGTTCTGAACAACCGCGTCTTCGGTGAATTCAATTTTGTGGCTGACGGGTTGGGTGTCTTTTTAAGTGTCATCGCCACGGTCATCGGGTCGCTGGCGGTGATCTTCTCCACCAGTTATATGAAGGGGGAGGCCCAGTTGGGAAGGTATTATGCCTTCGTGCTCTTTTTCATTGGCGCCATGGTCGGGTTGGTGTTGACCAGCAACATCATGTTGATGTTCCTTTTCTGGGAGATCACGGCGCTGTGTTCTTATGCTTTGATCGCGTTTCACAACGACGATCCCAAAGCCGTCAAAGGCGGCGTGAAAGCCCTGATCATCACTTCCGTCGGCGGGGTGGGATTACTGCTGGGGGCGGTCGTTTTGTATGCCTACACGGGCAGCATGGATATCAACTTCTTTATGGCCAATGCCGGGCAGATCCCCTCGGGCATTCTCGCGGTACTGGCTTTCGGTTTTTTGGTCGCTGCAGCGGCCAAATCTGCCCAGTTTCCGTTCCAAACCTGGCTGCCTGATGCCATGGAAGCCCCGTCTCCGATCAGCGCCCTGATCCACGCCGCGACGATGGTCAACGCGGGTGTGTATCTGCTGGCACGCTTCTATCCGGTTTTCAAAGAAGTGCCTTACTGGCGTGAAGCGGTCATGGTTGTTGGCATGCTTTCCGCCTTGCTGGCCGCCATCATGGCGCTGACCTCGATGGATCTGAAACGCGTGCTGGCCTATTCCACGGTCAGCCAACTCGGATACATGGTGTACGCGGTAGGCGCGGGGAGCGTCTTTGCCAGCCAATTCCATCTTTTCAGCCATTCCATTTTTAAGGCGCTGCTCTTTTTAGCTGCCGGGTCGGTCATTCACTCCATCGGAACCCGCGACATGGCTGCGATGGGCGGGGTGGGCAAGAAATTACCTTTTGTGCAATGGGTGTTCATTATCGGCGCGCTGGCCCTGTCTGGCATACCCATTCTCAACGGCTTCTGGAGCAAGGAGATCATCCTCGAAGCCGGACTGGCGGGCGGACCCGCCTGGGTTTACGCTGTCATGGTGCTTGTGGCAGGGTTGACCGCCTTATACACCATCCGCTGCGTGTGGCTGGTCTTCTTTGGTGAGGCGCGAACAGAGTATCACGCTCACAAGGTCGAATTTGCCATGAAGGCGGCGCTGCTTCCCCTGGCGTTGGCCGCCATCGTTTCCTGGCTGGGTGTCGGGCTCTTTTCCGCCTTGCTGGGTGAACATTCCCTGCCCTTTCACGGCATCGAATCCATCGGGTTGGCAGAACTCTTCCATGAAGTGGTCTCCATCCCCACGCTGGTGGCTTTGGTGGTCGTGGCGTTGGGATTCTTACTCTGGCTGGCGCGAGGGAAAATGGGCGCCTTCATCGAGGGACTCAAGAGTATGCGCTGGGCTGCTGAAAAAAGCTTCGGATTTGAAGCAATCAATGGAGCCGTGGTGAACATCACCAACAGCGTGGCAGAAGCGCTGCGCGGAACGCAGACCGGCATTCTCAACTGGAACGTGTTGGGAATTTTGGCAGCCCTGGTCATCCTCGTCATTCTCATCATCCTGGGAGCGTAAAATGATCAATGAACCTCTTTACACAGGCATGATCGCTCTGCCCTTTTTGGCAGCTCCCCTGGTTTACCTTTTTGGGCGTTTAACTGCCCGCAAAGGTCAAAAGTGGGGGATCGTGCTGACACGTACGATCGCCGTCGCAGCCTTGCTGGCCGATATTTTTTTGTGGTACTTGAACGTGAGAAACGCCTTTGGCGGCAACAGCCCTTCCTTATATATCGGCATGGTGCTTGTCCGCCTGGACGGGATCGGCCTGCTACTGACCAGTGTCACCCTCCTGTTGGGGTTGCTGGTGACGATCTTTTCCATCCCCTACATGGCCAACGAAGCGAACGAAGAGAAGTTTTACGCCCTGCTTTTAATGAGCATCGGGTCGATCATCGGCATTGGCTTCACGCAAGACCTTTTCAACATGTGGATCTTTTTTGAAGCCATGGCCATCAGCACGTATTTTCTGGTTACTTTCTACAACGAACAGCCCGCCTCGCTCGAGGCCGGGATCAAGTATCTGGTGCAATCCGCGGTCGGCTCGGCGCTGGCCCTGTTTGGCATCGCTGCCATCCTGGCGGGTATCGGCTCGACCGATTTTTCCAACATTTGGCAGCTCTCCGGCAGCCTGGGCGGACTGGGCACCATCGGCATCGTGTTAATGATCGTTGGTTTTGGTGTCAAGGCCGCGCTGGTTCCCATGCACACCTGGCTGCCCGACGCGCATTCCCAGGCGCCTTCGGGGATCAGTGCCATGTTATCGGGCATCGTGATCGAAGCCGGCCTGATCGCCATGATCCGCTCCATCAGCCTGATGGGCAAACTCGGCGGAAGCTGGGGTTTCATCCTGATCGGCTTTGCCTGCCTTAACATTTTGGTTGGCAACCTGCTGGCCTTAAGACAGACCGAGGTCAAACGCCTGCTGGCTTTTTCGAGCCTGGCCCACATGGGGTACATGGTCTTTGGCCTGGGCATCGGCCTGGCCTTCAGTTCAGGAGATGGTGGCGCGGGTGGTTTCTTCCATCTCATCACGCACGCCTTGATGAAGGGACTGGCTTTTTTGGCCGCCGGCGCCCTGCTTTATACGCTGCACCTTTCCAAAGGCAGTCATAAAGCCCTGACCCTCGATGATCTCAATGGGGCGTCCAGGAAGTATCCGCTCATGGCCATTGGTTTGAGCGTGGCCGTGCTGGCACTGGGGGGCATCCCTCCCTTTGCCGGGTTCATGTCAAAATGGTTGATCCTGCTGGCGGGAGCCGAGACGCGCAACGCGTGGATGTTGGCGGCGGTCGTATTTGTGGGACTTAATAGTGTATTGTCTCTCGCCTACTACGCCCCCATCGTCAACCGCCTGTTCAAGCGTGAAACTTCTCCGGCGGTGGAGCAGGGGAGCAAGATGCCCTGGCTGATGGCCGTACCGGTGGTGGTGCTGGTTCTGCTGACGATTCTCATCGGTGTCTGGCCTACCAGTCTCGAGATGTTCTACGGTAACGCCGTGAACACACTGCTTACTTTCTATTTTAGTTAAGGAGACCCGAAAAGCGATGAACATCCTTTTATCCCCTCCTCTGGCTTTTCTGATCTACATTCCGCTGGTTTTTGCCATTTATTTTACGGGTAAAGGCCTGGCCGGAAAGGAAAAACCCTCTGCTGAAAAATCGAGCTTATACGGCAGTGGAGAAGAAGCCGCGACCTTTTCGGCTTCACCCGGTTATAAACCCTTCTTTCTGATCGCCTTTTTCTTTGCGATATTGCACCTGGGCATGTTGGTGATCGGTTTGGGTTCGTTCGAATATAAAATGCTGCCCTACATCCTGGGGCTCATCCTTGCCCTGATCGCCTTGATCCTGGGTTGATTGACAGGAGGAAAGAATGGAAAATATGATGCAAGGCGTCATGGAAAAAGTGAAAACCTGGGCGAGGGTCAACTCCCCCTGGGCGATCCATTACAACAGCGGATCGTGCAACGGCTGCGATATTGAGATCCTGGCCACGCTGACCCCGCGTTACGACGTGGAACGTTTTGGCATCAAGCTGCAGGGCAGTCCCCGCCACGCGGATGTATTGATCTGTACCGGGCCGGTGACCTTGCAATCGCGCGACAGGCTGGTGCGCATTTATAACCAGATGCCCGAGCCCAAGTTCGTGGTGGCGGTGGGATCCTGTGGCTTATCGGGCGGCGTGTTTCAAGGGTGCTACAACGTAGTGGGTGACATCAGTGAGGTCATCCCCGTGAACGTGTATATACCCGGTTGTCCGCCGCGCCCCGAGGCCATCATCCACGGCGTCGTGGAATTGTTGAAAAGTCTGCAGAATTAGCGGTTCGGAAGGAGAGCGAACGTATGGACACTGAAAAAGCCCTAGAACTTGCCGAATCGAGGCTGAAAGACCTGGCAGTAAGCACGAACAGGCCGGAACCAAATCGCCTGGATGTGGTGATCGATAGGAAAGACCTCAAGAAGGCCGTTCAGGCTTTGCTTGAGGAAAAACGCTGGGGTTACCTGGCGGCCATTACAGGCCTGGATAACGCCGCCTGGAAAACTGATGAAACCACAAAGGAAAAATCAGTGGACCCTGCGGGCGGATCTTTGGAAGTCCTTTATCATTTCTGCAAGAAGGCCGCGGTCACCACCCTGCGGGTCAGCCTTCCTTATGAGGATGCCAGGGTGGATTCCTTGATCGACCTGATCCCCTCCGTGTCTTTATATGAGCGGGAGGCCGCCGAACTCTTAGGCATCGAGTTCGTGGGTCAGCCCAACAAAGACTACCTTGTCCTGCCAGATAATTGGCCGGCGGGTGTGTATCCGCTGCGCAAGTCGTTTAGCGGTTTTGAGAACAAGGCGAAAGGATAGCAGTCATGGAAACCAATCCTGCTCCTGAAAAATTTGTAGTCCCCATCGGCCCGCAGCATCCTGCGCTCAAGGAACCGGGTCACTTCGAGTTCACCGTGGATGGCGAGGTGGTCACCAATGCCACTGCCAGGCTCGGGTTCGTGCACCGCGGCATGGAAAAAGGCGCCGAGAACCGCACCTGGGTTCAAGATCTTTATTTAATGGAACGCGTATGCGGCATCTGCTCGCATGTGCACGCCATGGCCTTCGCGCTGGGCGTGGAGAAACTGGCCGGCATCGAAGCCCCGCCGCGCGCCCAGGCCATCCGCGAGCTTATCGGCGAACTGGAGCGCATCCACAGTCACATGCTCTGGCTGGGCGTGGCCGCCCACGAAGGCGGGTTTGACACCCTCTTCATGTTCTCGTGGCGAGACCGCGAGACGGTCATGGACCTGCTGGAGATGGTCAGCGGCAACCGTGTGAATTACTCGGCCAACCTGTTGGGCGGTGTGAAGATTGACATTAACGAAAAACAGGCCGACGAGATCCGCAAAGGCATGGACTTTTTGGAGGAACGATCGCGCCATTATTTGAAGGTCGTCACTGAAGACGAGACCTTCCTCGGACGGACGCGCAACATCGGCGTGATGACCAGGGAACAAGCCGACCTGCTGGGCGCCATCGGCCCCACCGGCAGAGCTTCAGGGTTGAAAAGGGACGTGCGCGCGGATTCACCCTACGCGGGATACACGGAATTTCCAATCAATGTAGTCACCAACAAAGCCGGTGATCTCGAAGCGCGTTTCGTGGTGCGCATTGAAGAACTCTTTGAGAGCTTCAGGGTCATCCGCGAACTGTTGGATAAAATGCCCAAGGGCGACCTGACGGTCAAGGTTCCGCGGCGCATCCCCGAAGGCGAGGTTATCAGCAGGGTCGAAGCGCCCCGCGGTGAACTGCTCTATTTCATGAAAAGCAATGGCACGGACAAACCAGAAAGGATCAAGGTGCGCACCCCAAGCCTGTGCAACTGGGGATCGGTGCTCGTCACGGCCATCGGTCACAACCTGGCCGACATGCCCATGATCCTGGCAGGCATTGACCCTTGCTTCTCTTGCAACGATCGAATGGTAACCGTTAATCGCAAGAATGATTCCCAAATGATGGATTGGGAAGACTTGCGGCAATTTGGAATCGAGTATTACAAATGAATATCCAATTCCCAGCCCTCGTAGCGTTACTGTTTTTCCCCGGCGGATTGTTCCTCATTGCCAGCGGCCTGGTTTTTGAATACATTGATCGCAAGCTGGTGGCTCGTTTTCAAAACCGTTACG
>CAZNAF010000029.1:0-26550 GCA_964570925.1 uncultured Anaerolinea sp. | reverse complement strand
TTGCGGCATTGTTTGAAGGGGCCGTTGATGAGCAGTTTTTGCGTTGGCATCACAGGAAGCGGTGTTCCACTGGCGCGAGTGAGCTGGGCGTAGATGGACCAAAATCCGTAGATTACCCCGATCACGAGGAAAACAGCTCCCAACAGGGTATTGATCAGGCCAAAATGAATGTCAGGAAAATGAAGGGACGCATCCAGCCTTGGGATGATGATCACGAAAAGATAAGGAAGGATGAGCACGAAAAGAAAGAAAGCTGGAACGAGAGCCAGAAGTCTTTGCTTGAGGGTGTATTCCCTGCGGGACCATTTGGTATAGAGATTCATTGTTTTCCCCTTTCAGAAAAAGAACGAGCAACGAAAAGAATTCGAGTATGCAGTATCATTTTTAGTATACATCCCAATCAATAGGAATCATAATTGAGGTAAACTCATAATGTGATCAGAATGATCATTGTTCAGGAGGATGTAATGACATACACTTTAAAATCAAATCTAGGTGACTTACTCAAAGATGCCGTGGCAGTTCAAGTGCTCGAAAAAAACGCTCCGGGGATCTCCACCCATCCGATGATCGGGCTGGCCAAAGGCATGGCGCTGGAGACGCTGCTCGCGCTTCCGCAAGCCCGGCAATTCGGCATCACCAAAGAAATGGTGTTGAAAGTACTGGCTGAGATCGAAACTGAAAAGAAGAAAAAGCAATAATCGTCCCTTGATCAAAAAAGAACAACCACCAATAAAAATCAGGTGGTTGTTCTTTTCGTTATCGCTCTAGGTCTTCTACAAGGTAATGATCTTTAGACCGGTCAACAAGATCAAGAGTACTAGGATCGGGGTCACAAATCTTAAAATGTTAAAGACCGCTTTAAGCAGGAACACGTTTGAGATCGTATTCTCATTGGTCAGGGTTTGCTTGAACTTGGGCCAGCCCCACACCCAGCCGACAAAAATGCTGATCGCCAATCCACCAATCGGCAATAAAACGTTGGAGGTGGAAAAATCACAGAAATCAAAGGCTGTCATGCCAAAGATCTTAAAATTAGCCAGGGTACTGTTCGACAGCGCGGATAATGATCCCACCAAAGCCATAGCCACCACAGTCACAAGGGTGGCCAACTTGCGGTTCAGCCTGGTGACGTTGATCAAGAAGGCCACAACCACTTCGACCAAAGATAACATGGCGCCGATGGCCGCAAATGCAGTCAGGATGAAGAACAGGATCATGAAGACCTGGCCGAAAGGCATGGCGTTAAATACTGTCGGGATGGTGATGAACAACAGTTCGGCACCGGCAGTTGGTTCAATTTTGAAGGCGAACACGGCGGGGAAGATGGCAATGCCAGCCAGCAGCGATACCAACAGGTCAGCACCCACCACCCTGGCGGCGTTTGCAGGGATGTTCTGATTGTCGCCATAATAACTGCCGTAGGTGAGCATGGCACCCATGCCGATGGACAATTTGAAGAACGCCAGGCCCAGCGCGGTCAGGATTACCGGAGCGGTCAGCTTGGAAAAATCCGGTTTAAAAAGAAATTCCAGTCCGGCGGAAGCGCCATCCAGCGTCAGGCTGCGGATGCCGATGACGACGAGCAGGATTGCCAAAATGGGCAGCAGCCGCTTGGTGGTGGCTTCAATGCCTTTGGTAACGCCCAGCATGATGATGACACCCACCACGCCCAGCACGATCCACTGAACGATCAATGAAGCCCAGGGGTTTGAAACAAGTTCTGAAAACGCGGCTCCGGTAACTGCCGGGTCCGAGGTCATCAATTCAGGTCGAAATGCTTTGGCCACATAAGCAAAAACCCACCCGGCCACCTCGGTATAAAAAGCCATGATCAAAAAGGCGGCCAACACACCTGAGGCGCCCACCAGCCACCATATTTTTTTGGGGGCAAGATTCTTAAAACTGGTTACGGCGTCTCCCCGACCTTTGCGGCCGATCATCTGCTCCGCGATCATGATCGGGTAGCCCACCAGGAGCGTGCAAAGCAGATACACAATGAGAAAAGCCGCGCCGCCGTTGGCCCCTGTCAGATAGGGGAATTTCCAGATGTTGCCCAACCCTACTGCGGAACCCAGCGTGGCCATCAGTACGCCGATCCCGGTGGCAAATTGTTCCGGTTTGATCCTCCCGTTTGATCTTTCTTGATTCGTTTCTTTCATGATCCAATCTCCATTAAAAAATTGATAATTAACCCGAAAAATCCACCGGGTTCAAAGGTCAAGAATTGTTAGTAAATGCAAATCATTTATAAACCCAAGATGAATCCATCTTTCCCTTTTTCCTGAAAAGAGTACAAAAATAACAAAAAAAGGTTACATATGGATTGCGCATCAACAACTGCGAACTCCGATCCATGCCAGGTCATAAATCGATAACCATCCTCAAGAAACAATATCAACTTTCAGTGAAGTAGAAAACAGAACAAGAAGACCACCGAAAATTATCCGTATTTTTTAAAGTCCTGCCGATGGCATAAAAAAATGTGACACGTCCAAATTTTTAACTTGATTATTTGGATAAATTCGATACAATTAATGATAATGGTTCTCTACAAAGAAACTTTATTCATTGAGGATAAATGACTGATCCAGAAGTTCGTTTTGAAGAAATGCTTGCTGTTCTAAAAGAACACCAATTCAGGCTCACCCCCCAACGCGTGGAGCTAATTCGCCTGATCTCGATCAGTGAAGGCCACCCCAGTGCAACTCAGTTTTACGAACAGATCAAAACCAAATTTCCAACCATGAGTCACGCCACGGTTTACAAGACACTCACACTGCTAAAAGAATTGGGGCAGGTCTATGAGATCGATCTGCGAGATGACAGTCACTACGACGGCAACCGTCCGCACCCACACCCGCATTTGATCTGTATGAATTGTGGTCGCATCATGGATGGTGAAATCTCCCTTTCCAGTGAATCCCTCACCAGGCTTGAGACGTCCTCCGGTTACAAGATATTACATCCTCAAATCTCACTGTATGGACTGTGCCCTCTTTGTCAGAGAGAGGAATAATTTTTTTCGTTGATATGGAAAATCATTATTTGTTAATAACATTTATCAGGAGGTGAAATTGAAATGATCTACCAGGCCGTTGGCAAGCATGGCTTACCACACGAATCACATTGGGTTCCGGATTGAATTTTATTAATTCAAAGTAAGTTTTTTCATGAACTAGCTTCGAACTGTTAAAAAGGAGAGAATACAATGAGCGAAGAGAATAAAAACATGTTTCTAAGCCACCTAGCAGGTGGCGGCACGACAAACCAGGATTGGTGGCCCAATCAGTTAAACCTTGACATCCTGCACCAACACGATACCAAGTCCAACCCAATGGGAATGGAATTCAATTATCGGGAGGAGTTCAAGAAACTTGATCTGAAAGCCGTTAAAAAAGACCTGCAAGACGTGATGACCCACTCGCAGGATTGGTGGCCCGCGGACTGGGGTCATTACGGCGGGTTAATGATCCGCATGGCCTGGCACAGCGCGGGCACCTACCGCACGGGAGACGGCCGCGGCGGCGCCGGAAACGGCAGCCAGCGCTTCGCCCCTCTCAACAGCTGGCCCGATAACGTCAACCTTGATAAAGCCCGCCGCCTTCTTTGGCCAGTTAAACAAAAATACGGCCGCAAGATCTCTTGGGCTGATTTGATGGTCCTGGCCGGCAACGTGGCGCTGGAATCAATGGGTTTTAAAACCTTCGGCTTTGCCGGCGGGCGCGAAGACATTTGGGAACCTGAAAAGGATATTTACTGGGGCTCCGAGGACAAGTGGCTTGGAGATAACCGCTACTCCGGCAAGCGCGATCTTGAAAATCCACTCGCCGCGGTGCAAATGGGACTCATCTATGTCAATCCGGAAGGCCCAAACGGAGAACCCATCCCGGCGGCTTCCGCGCACGACGTACGCGAGACTTTTGCGCGCATGGCGATGAATGACGAGGAGACGGTGGCCTTGATTGCCGGCGGCCATACCTTTGGTAAAGCACACGGCGCAGGAGATCCGACATTAGTTGGGCCTGAACCCGAGGGCGCACCCCTTGAGGAGCAAGGCTTGGGATGGAAAAACCGGTTTGGCAGCGGCAAGGGCATCCACACCACCTCCAGCGGAATCGAAGGCGCCTGGAAACCCAATCCGACCCGATGGGACATGGGCTATCTCAAAGTATTGTTCAAATACGAATGGGAACTGCTTAAAAGCCCTGCCGGGGCGTACATCTGGCTGGCCAAGGACGTGGAAGAAGAGGACATGGTCGTCGATGCGCACGATCCCACCAAGAAGAACCGCCCGATGATGACCACTGCCGACCTTTCACTCAAATTCGACCCGGAGTACGCCAAGATCGCCAGGCGCTACTTTGAAAACCCTGCCGAATTCGCCGAGGCGTTTGCGCGAGCATGGTTCAAATTGACCCATCGCGATATGGGCCCCAAATCACGCTACCTCGGCCCGGAAGTTCCCGCAGAAGACCTGATCTGGCAGGACCCCATCCCGGCAGTGGACCATCCTTTGGTCGACACCGCGGATGTTGCAACCCTCAAGGGCAAGATCCTTGCTTCAGGTTTAAGAACCGCGGAATTGGTCTCCACGGCCTGGGCATCGGCCTCCACCTTCCGCGGCTCTGACAAACGCGGCGGGGCCAACGGAGCGCGCATCCGCCTCGCGCCTCAAAAGGATTGGGATGTCAATCAACCGACCGTTCTTAAAAAGGTGCTTACCACCCTCGAGGGCATCCAGGCAGGATTTAACCAATCCCAAAAAGACGGTAAGAAGATCTCGCTGGCCGATCTGATCGTGCTGGCGGGCTGCGCCGCGGTTGAAGAAGCAGCCAAAAAGACTGGATTTGAGGTCACAGTGCCCTTCACACCCGGCCGCATGGACGCCACGCAGGAACAGACCGACGCGGTTTCCTTCTCCGTTCTTGAACCCAAGGCGGACGGATTTAGAAATTATCAGAAAGCGGTTTACGCCGTCTCTGCCGAGGAGATGCTGGTCGACCGGGCGCAGTTGTTGACCCTCACCGCACCCGAAATGACCGTGCTGATCGGCGGGCTGCGCGTGCTGGGCGCCAATCACGGCGGATCGCAGCACGGTGTGTTCACCAAACGCCCCGGCGCTTTGACAAGTGACTTCTTCGTCAACCTTCTGGATATGGGCACTGTTTGGAAACAGGTATCAGAGGAAAAAGGGCTTTACGAAGGACGAGACCGAAAAACAGACGCTTTAAAATGGACTGCTACGCGGGTTGACCTTGTCTTTGGGTCAAACTCCATCCTCAGAGCGCTGGCAGAAGTCTATGGCAGCGAAGACGCGGGCGAGAAGTTCGTAAAAGATTTCGTCACTGCATGGACAAAGGTAATGAACCTCGACCGTTTCGATCTCAAGTAAAACTCGAAAACCATCGTCAATTGTCAGATTATTGAATAAAAAAACAGCGTTGAAAAACAACGCTGTTTTTTTCCGCCAAAATGGTTAATACTATTTTTCTTTGACCGCCCTGGCAAATTCAGCGCCGAACCTGCGGCCTTCCTGCAGTTCGTTCTCACTTGGGCTGCCGGTAAATTCCAGGTTGCCGAAGAATTCCCAGTTCAATTTGGCTGCCCGATCCTTCAAGTCACGCTGTCCGCCCCCACCCCAGGCGTTGCTGCCGAAACCGGCGCACAATTTTCCGGTGATGTGCTTGCGTGCCGCGATGTGGAGAGCCATGACCATGTCAGGAAAGAGTTTACCTTCATAAGTTGGTGCACCGACCACGACACCTCGCTTCAACCACAGCGAAGGTATGATCTCGCTGATACTACTCCGGGTTACATTAAAAACATTAACCGCCACACCTTCATCGGCAACACCCTGAGCGATGTTTTCCATTAGTCTTTCTGTATTCCCATACATCGAGCCATACAAAATGGTCACACCGCAGTCCCCGGGTCCGCCTGAATAGGAAGCCCAACGTTGATACAGATCAACGATCCTGCGTGGATGATTCCGCCATACCAGCCCATGAGATGGGGCGACGATATCCAATGGAAGGTTTTCCAGTTTGGCAATGGCGTTCTTTACCGGTTTTGAGAAACTGGAAACGATGTTGGTGAAATAACGTAAGGCCTGTTCCTCATACCAAGCCAAAGGCTGGGATGGTTCATCGAAAATACATCCGTTCAGCGCGCCGTATCCACCAAATCCGTCACAGGAAAAGAGCACTTTTTGAGTGGTCTCATAGGTCATCATCGTTTCAGGCCAATGCACGAATGGGGTGGCCAGAAACCGCAGGGTATGTTCACCAAGGTCAAGTTCCTCCCCATCCGAAACGACCTGGACATTGTTGGTCAACCCGTAGAAACTGGCCAGCATGTCGCGCGTTTTCGTGGTACCCAACAGTTTTGCCTGCGGGGCTGCCATCATCAGCGCTTTGAGCGCGCCAGTATGATCTGGTTCCATGTGATTGATGACGATGTAATCCAACCTGGAAGGATCGATCAGCGAACGTACCTGTTCAAATAATTCATCACAGGTCATCTTGCTGCTCAGGTCAACCATGACATTTTTTTTATCGAGGATCAAGTAACTGTTATAAGAAATGCCCTCGTCCCTGATCGACCAGAGTCCTTCAAATAACTCGGTCTGGCGGTCATTAACACCGATCCAATAAATTGATGGACGCAGTTCGATAGGTTGCATAAAAAAGTACCCTTCTGTTTCAATTGGTTGAATACCTTAAGTTTATCCCCATTAGAAGCAATTTACAAGTTTTTTCAAATTCTCTTCCTGTCCGCCCCAGAGAGCCCGCAAAAGGTAGGCTTTTTTAATCCTGCGGAGATTACTTGATCATCAGGATGTCGCTCGTTCCCCGTTCCTTGTTCCGTCCCAAGGGATTGTTTACCAGACGGCCCAGAAAATACATCGTCGCGGAACCTCCTCCGTCCAGATTGTAAGCCTGGGTACAGCCTAGGTCAGCAAATAATTGGGCAAACTCATCCAGGGTGACCCCGTTGCTGTAACCCTTGCTGCGGCCATCCACCACAATGAACACGAAATGGTTGGCATCGATCATCCCCACACCGGTACGAGGCTGGTCCCCTGAGATGGGGTGATTTCCAATGTTATTGTCGATCATTACGACATCGGAATTATCCACCAAAACCGAGTCCTGAATTAACGCCGGTCCAAAAGAGAAGGTATTCCAGACGCCTGCATCAAGTAATTCCTGCGCGCTGGTTTCCGTCTCATCGAATATTCGCATCGACCCATCCAGGTAAAAAGCCAGACCTGTCCTTGCGGGAATGTCTCGATAGATGACGCCGTTACGGATGATAATGCCGTCATCCCTGAATCCATAATAATCTCCGTTTACCGCGAAGAGGGCTTCGTTTTCCTCGGCGATCGTTGAGGTAGTTTCGACGATATTTCGGCCAAATTGATCGTCTGCGAATGCGTTTTGTAATCTTGTCGGATCCGAGAGGATCACGTCTGCCACGTAATAGGTCAAGGAACTGCTCCCTTTTTCTGAGGAGTGTTCGCTGATGGAAATGGTGACTTGGTCATCGGAATAGAACCAATCCTCCATTACTGGAACTGACTCCGCCTCGTCTGTAACCTCTTCCTCTGCTTCTACCAATCTTACGGGTGCATTAATTTCAGAAACTTCGTTTTGACTTGACACGGAAACGGTCGTGACATCGTCAATTTCAACATGGCGGATGAGATAACGATCTGCCAGACAGTACGCGAGCATCCCCACCACGGCCAGAATGCTAAAAATCAGGAGGAACTTTTTGTGTGATCTTTTTTTCATAACCGCGATTCTCACTCTCCAATATGAAAACTGATAAGGGGCAACAGGTTTGCTGTTGCTGATTTCCGTTACAATTTCAGTTTATTGGTTTGAGCGTGAGATTTGGTATAGAACGCGTATAGATCGAAAGTGGACTTAGCGTACCTTGGGACTTTTGTGTTTTAAGATCGACCAAACGATCCCTGCACAGCATAACAGGATGGTGATCGTCCAGGCCAGGATTTGTACGGTCTCGCTGGTTTGCCGGAGTGTTTTTGAAAAAGCAAAACCTGCCGCAACCAGAAGGGCTGATTTGATCAATTCACCGGCCACAGATGCCCATAACCATTTTCGCATGGGAACCTTCCCCAACCCGGTTGCGATCAGGGTAGGAATGGGAAACCCGGTGGAAAATTTGGTCAAGAAAAGCAGTTTTGGTGCCTGCTTCTGGATCCCCTGCGTGAGGGTAAAGACCTTTGAAACCTGGATGCCGAGTCTGGAGGCGGCTTTTTCAAGCCAGTTCATCTGTCCAAAACGGCCCAAACCGTACCATCCAAGATCAGCTGCCAGGTTGGCTGAAACCACTGAAAAATAAACCCCCGCCGGGTGCATAATACCGGTCGCGGAAAGTGAACCTCCAGCGAGGGTGGCAATGGGGCCTTCCACCAAAGTCGCCACAAAAAGGCTGACGTATGGAATAAAAGGGATCTCTGAAGAAATGGAGCGCAAGAATTGAATGAACATAGCAAAAGAAATACCGATGCAAGTATAAGGCCAACAATGCCATTTTAACCATAAATAATATCAGTTTTCACTATGGTTATAATAAGCCTGGTATTTGAAGAAATTGTCAAAACCAGATGGATTTTTTTGGAGGTCCTGCCTGGTACGCCCCTAGATCAACCAAATGGCAGCCAGTACGATCAGCACGGTTAAGATCAAGAGACTGATCCACGACCAGCCTTGCGGGTCGCCGGCACCGTTTCCCAGACCCAACGGGGTGATCCTGATCAGCGGAATATCAGCAGTTTTACTTTTTAATTCTTCATCACTGATCTTCCAGGGATTGTAGCCCTCAAAAAAGCCCGCGAATCCCGCGTTTTGCAACACCTTGCGTATCACTAGACGGCGTATCTCAGGGTCATTTTCTTCTCGCACTTCGCCAAAAAATGCACCTCCAGGCAGGATCAATTCGATCTTTGGGTTCGCGATCAGGTTCTTATACCAGTCAGAAGTTTTTCGTCCACCTGATATGCACCATACTGCTCCCTGGTGGATGGCATAATTCACGGGCGCATAGCGCAGCCTTCCGCTCTTACGGCCGATCACCTTAAGCACCATGATGTACCCGGTGATCGGATTGCCGAAAACACCACCCAGGCCAAGCCTGAAAACCGGCACCATGAAAAACTTGTTTAAAATTTTAAATAATTTACGCATGACCGATGGCATGTTCCCTCTTTTCTTTAATTTTAGAAGTGCTCCACCAGCCTGTCAACATCCACGGCAGCATGGCGAAAAGCCCTGCCAGCGCAGGTCCATTCAGGTGTACCAACAGGCAGGTAACAAATGACGTGATGCCGGTCTGGATGTACATGAATACTGCCCAACGGTCAGGGATCGTGTTTGTTTTTTCGCTTAGCTTACGGGTTGCCAACAGGTACAGCCCGACCGCCGCGAAAGTGGTCAGCCACCACCCCCAGAAATTTTGCAGGGGGATACCAAAGTAACCGCCCTCGACTTCCCAAACCCAGTTCCCGCCGTAAACCATCATGGGATCCATGACCACGTCCCAGGCCGTCATCACCACGCCGCTCACCACCGAGACGCCCAGACCTGCTTGAAAGCCCTTCCAATGGCTGGGGATTATGGCCTTGGCGATGAGCATGGAGGGATAGATCATGTAGATCCACGCGATCGGGATGAGATAGGGAACCAGGTTTAAAAATTTAGCCCCAAGCTGGTCAGTGTAATGATAAGGACCATAAACCAGGCCGGTTGCCACACCCAGGCTTTCAAACAGTAGCCCTGTGGCGAACACGATTCCGCAGAAAAAAACCGTCTTGATCCACCCTTCCCGCTGCCCGGCGTGCAAGATGGAAAAGATGAACGAGAATAGAGTTAAAATCGGTGTCAGGGGTTGGGTCCACGGGATCTTAAAACCCAGGATCGAAAGGGCTAGAATTGACCCAATACAGGTCAGGAGCAGGAACGAAAGTGTGATCTTCTTCAACATAAAATAATTTTCTCACTCTCCCAGGTTATTTTATCGTGACCCAAACGGAATCCATTGCGATCAATGAACCATCCGCCATGCTCAGATCGGCCAGTTCAAGCCGCACCCGCGTACCGGATGGCAACGGAGGCAAGTCGACCTTATTACTAAACACTGCCGGCGTGCCCATTTCCTCCGCGTCAACCATGAACCCGGATTGCGTGAGGAGTTGGCCTTCCATATCAAACACTGTGAAACGAAGGTTGTTCTCAAAGGGTGAAACGGGCATGCCGCCTTTTAAGAAAACCGATGCACCAACCTGGTCTCCATCAACCGGCGAAGAAATTTCAATGGTTCGAAGAGTGCCCTGGTTGATCGAGGAAGAGACCTTCGTGAGAACCAAATTCTCCCCCCGATATTGATAAGTTTGCCAGACGTTCCTCTCCGGCAGGTCCATGTCTTCACCGGTATTCCGCAACAGGGCATTGAGCGTGATCTCGGCGTGATCGATGGTGATGGAAAAAATCTCCGCGTCCTTGCCGATCAATAAATCTGCTTTCTGATTGAATTCACCATTCTCTTGGATCAATACGATGAGAGAGACCAATACTTCATGTAGTACGTTCTTCTCCGCCAGCAACACCACGGCATCTGCCATTTGGTCGTTGTTCAGATCCCCAAACGCTGCCTGTGGCAATAAATAAACCCTCATGCCGTTTGTAAAAACAAAATCACCATCCTTTAGGCTTACTGGTTGGCCAATAGATGGGGCATAAATGTTTTGGTCCATCAACGCTTCGAGCGAAAGTTCCAGACCACTGGCGGGAGAGGTTGGGTTGCTTTGAGATTCACTTGCCGTACTCTTGGTTGATTCAGCGGTGGCATCACCAAGGGTGACCTCCTCAGATTGTGGCGCACAACCTGCAACCATGAACATAAGGCAAAAAAACAAGAAAAATTCTAATTTATGAGTACGCATACTTATTACCAACCTTAATATTTAAGAAAGAAAGCCAAAAACACTTGAAACTGACCCGGTTTTTTCGTATAATGTGTCAAGAAGTGGATAAAAGTGGGTAGAAGTGGGCGCCGGATTCGATCCGGCGTTCGTCATATATAGCAGAGGTAGAACTAATGTTCATCGGAAAATTCGAACATAACATTGACGAAAAATACCGCATCACTTTTCCGGTCAAATTCCGAGAACAGTTGAATGACGGCGCCTACATCATCCGCGGATTTGATAATAATCTCGTCGTCCTCCCTTCTGCCAGGTTCATGGCGTTGGCAGAAAAAGTCAATTCGCTCAGTTTTGGCGATTCAGAAGCACGAAAATTACAGCACTTCCTCTTTGAAAACGCCGGCGAGGTCGAATTTGACAAAAACGGTCGTTTCATCCTTCCCCAAAATCTTCGCCAGTTTGCCAAATTGGAGAACGAAGCCGTGGTGGTTGGCGCGGGCGAAAAGATCGAGATCTGGTCGCCTGGTCAACTGAAAGAACACGATGCCTGCTTTGACGAACCCAATGCGGCTGCTGAGCTGGCCAGCAAGTACGACCTTTCTTTCTAATGGACGTTATGATAGACGGCGGCTTCAAATCACCGCATGTCTCTGTTCTTTACCAACAGATTATAACTGCTTTACGTCCGAAGAATTCCGGTTGTTATGTGGACGGAACGGTTGGGGCTGGCGGACACGCCTGGGGCATCCTCGCCCAAAGTGCACCTGACGGCAGATTACTGGGGCTGGATGTGGACCCCATAGCCCTCGATCTTGCCAAAACCCGCCTCTCTGAATACGGCAACCGGGTGCGCTTGGTTCACTCCTCCTACACGGCGCTCTCTTTTGAACTGCTGGCGGCTGGCTGGGACCACGTAGACGGCATTGTCATTGACCTGGGTGTTTCCTCAATGCAGATCGATACTCCCGAACGCGGTTTTTCTTTCCTCCAGGATGGGCCGTTGGATATGCGTTTCGACCCCACCCGCCCCGTCAGCGCCGCGGATCTGATCAACAACAGCTCCGAAAAGGAACTGGCAGACCTGTTGTGGCAGTTCGGTGAAGAAAGGAATTCTCGCAAAATTGCCAGGGCGATCGTGAATACCAGGCCCATCAATACAACGCTTGCGCTGGCCAGGCTGATCGAAAAAACGGTCGGAAGAAGCGGAAAGATCCACGCGGCCACACGCTCTTTTCAGGCTTTGCGCATCGCCGTAAACCGTGAGCTTTCTTCTTTGACCGAATTCCTGCCCCAGGCGGTCAGATCACTTTCTCCGGGAGGACGCCTCGCTGTCATTTCCTTCCACTCTCTCGAAGATCGCATCGTGAAGCAGTTTTTCAGGCTTGAAAGTCGAGATTGCATTTGTCCGCCCGAACAGCCTGTTTGTACTTGTGAGCACCGCGCTTCGATTATTGAAATCACCCGGCATCCCGTCGAAGCGGACACTGATGAAATACAAAGAAATCCAAGGTCGCGCAGTGCCAAATTAAGGGTAGCCGAGAAAAAGTAGAGAGATGAGTACGACTGGATTACACGAAAAACCAACCGCAAAAAGGCAGCGTCACCCTGAAACCAAAAAATTGACGCAAGCCTTTAAACAAGCCCCCTGGCGTAGTCAGATGAGGATCGTGGGGCTTTTTCTGCTGGGATTGGTCACCGTGTTATTGGTCGCCAGTATTTATTTGAGTATCTCCGGTAAGGCCGCCACGGCCGGGCTTTCTGCTTACCGCATGAACATTGAACGCCAAACGCTCGAAAGACAAATCGCCGACCGCAAAGCGCAGATCGCCGTTCTGACATCGGCAGCCAGCATGGAACAACGCGCAAAAGACATGGGGTTCAAACGGATTAAACCGACAAGTGCCGTTTATATTGTCATCCCCGGTTATACCGGCAAACAATCTGTCGTCCTGGCAGCACCTCCGGGGATCGATGAATCAAAACGCTCCGTGATCCTGCCTGCTTATCGTCAGTCCATCTGGGACTGGCTCTTTCAGGGTGTCAACCGCCTAAGCGAAAGCGTCGGAGGAGGGTACTAATGGGCCTCTTCTCAAACATGTCTCGCATCAAATTCCTTGGGCTTTTCCTTTCCGCGTTCTTCATACTTATCTCGATCCAGATGATACGCATTCAAACCAGTTCGCACGCGCAAACACTGGATAAATGGGCGAAAACGTATGGCAATGAAGTCCGGACCATTCAATCTGAACGCGGTTATATCTATGACCGCTACGGCAACCTGCTGGCAGGCAACAAAGAAGTTTATGAAGTCGGGGTTGAATTGCAGTTCGTCAAGAACCCGGTTTCCATCGCCCGGGCGATGAACAGTGTTTTTGGCCAGGACATAAACACCGTCTTAGATCAGGTCAGTACTCCATACGATCCTTCCGGGAGTGTTTATGTTACCCTGGCTGATTTCGTTACGGCTGATCAGATCAACCAACTCACTGTATTGAAAGCCCAATACGAAGAAGCCAATCCTTATGGTGAGGATCCCGAGTTGCCTTCCTTAAGGGGTCTGGTCTGGACGCCTCACCTGCAAAGGATCTATCCGGAAGGCACCCTGGCTTCGAATGTGTTAGGTTTTTATACCTATTACGACCGCGAAAAAGGTCGCGGCTATTTTGGCGTGGAAGAAAAATATAACGACCTTCTGGCTGGTATCAAACAAAAGGTCGTGATCCCCCTTGACCCGTATGAGTTGGAAGAAATTCCCACCGCGCCGGCCGGTGCCAGTCTTGTTTTGACGATAGACCGTGAAATCCAGCGCAGCGTTGAGAAGGTGCTGGATGCAGCGGTGAAAAAGCACGGCGCCAAGAACGGCTCGATCATCGTCATGGATCCAAAGACGGGCGACATCCTGGCCATGGCCGGTACACCTCGGCTGGATCCCAATACATACTGGAAATATGACGAATTATTCCCTTCTGGCGTCTCCTATAATATGGCCGTCAGCCAGGTTTACGAACCTGGTTCTGTGTTTAAAGTCCTCACCATGGCCAGCGCGCTCGACGCCGGAGCTGTCAAATGGGACACTCCCTTTTTGGATACAGGTTCCATCGAGGTGGGTGGTTGGACCATTTACAACTGGGACCGCGGCGCCTGGGGAAACCAGAACATGATCGGTTGTATGCAGCATTCATTGAACGTATGTCTCACCTGGGTTGCCACAACACTTGGCGCCGATGGTTTTTATTCTTACCTGGACAGGTTTGGCATCGGACACCGAACCAATATTGACCTGGCCAATGAAGAAGTCTATCCCTTGAGTAAACCGGGCGACCCGACCTGGTACACCATTAACCTCGCCACCAACTCCTTCGGACAAGGTGTTGCTGTCACCCCCATCCAGATGATCACAGCCGTATCAGCCATCGCCAATGATGGAAAAATGGTCGCGCCGCACATCCTGAAATCTTACATTCAGAACGGACAGCAATACAACACGAATCCACAGGTGCTCGGTTCACCCATCACCGCTGAAACCGCAGACATCCTGACTGAAATGCTCGCCATCTCGCTCGAAGAGGAAGCATCAGACGCCCTCGTTGAGGGGTATCGAGTGGCCGGTAAAACCGGTACAGCCGAGATCGCGGTGAACGGGCAGTATTCCAGCGGAGCAACCAATGCCTCGTTCGTAGGCTGGGGACCTGTGGATGACCCCAAGTTTCTCGTATATGTCTGGCTCGAAAAACCGAAAAGCTCCATCTGGGGTTCCGTGGTGGCTGCGCCAGTGTTTAGCGATACTGTGGAACAACTCGTGGTTTTGATGAATATCCCGCCTGATGAGCAACGAAAAAGTCTTCAGGCGAATTAAGAGGATTAATGTTAACTTTGGCAGATCTGGTTGAATCAGAACAAGGCATCCGCCCCGCCGTTGCCACACCCGGCATCAGCGAAGCGGTTGTCGATTCACGCCTGTCAATTCCCGCTTCCCTGTTTGTTGCCATTCTCAACGGGCACCAGTTTGTCAAGGCCGCCTTCGAGCGTGGGTCCACCCTGGCGCTGATCCAAAATGAGGTGGATGGTGATATTCCCGTGCTGGACTTAACGGTGCCCTTTACTTCCAAGACCAGACTCCCCCAACCTCCATTTGCCATCCGCGTGGTTGATACCACACAAAGCCTGCAGAACCTGGCTGCCTTCTGGCGCAAGAAATTTAACCTGCGCGTCATCGGCATAACCGGAAGCGTGGGAAAATCCACCACCAAGGAACTGGTTGCCGAAGTGCTATCAAAAAAGTTCCGCACCCTGAAGAACCTTGGCAACTACAATAACGAAATCGGACTCCCCCTTACGCTCCTGCGACTGACTTCCGGATATGAATGCGCGGTGCTTGAAATGGGTTTTTATGTGCCGGGTGAGATCAAGTTGCTTTGTGACATTGCCCTCCCCCAGGTGGGAATCCTTACAAACATCGGTACTGTCCATGCAGAAAGGGCCGGCTCACAGGCAGACATCGCCCGTGGAAAGAGTGAACTGGTGCAAGCACTGCCCGAGGCACCGGATGGAACTGCTATCCTGAACCTGGATGATCCCTGGATCGCCCCCATGGCCGGCCAAACCAAGGCCAGGGTTTTCTATTACGGCCTTGATCCAAAAGCCGATCTCTGGGCGGACCAAATTGTCAGTCAGGGATTGGCGGGCATCCGTTTTCACCTCCATTACCAGGGTGCCTCCTTCCCTACCCACGCCCCCGTCATCGGACAGCATTCCATCCACACCGTTCTGCGTGCCGTTTCGGCAGCTCTTGTGGAAGGGATGTCAATGCCCGAGATCATCAACACTCTGCAGCACGCCAGAAATCAGCTTCGTTTGGTAACGGTAAATACCCGCCACGGTGCCTTGCTTCTTGACGACACCTATAACGCTTCACCTGAATCCACATTGGCCGCCCTCAACCTTCTGCATGATCTTCCCGGCCGCAGGATTGCCGTTCTTGGCGGGATGTTTGAATTGGGCATCTACGAACAAAGCGGACATGAAAAAGTCGGCATCAGAGCCGCACAGGTGGCAGACCGGCTCTATACATTCGGAGAAAACGCCCGCATGATCGCTTCTGCAGCACTTCAAGCCGGGATGTCGGCCAAGGCAGTATTCGAGTTTGACGATCCCGATTTGTTGATCTCTGAACTCGAATCCACGCTGAAAGCGGGAGACGTTGTGCTGGTCAAAGGCTCACACGGCCTGCGGATGGATCGCATCGTCCAGGCTCTGGAGGTGGAAGAATGAAAGAAACATCCCTGGCTCTGGCCTTGAGTGGACTTGGATTTATCCTTGCTGTGATCTGGGGTTCGCCTCTCCTGCGTATTTTACGTCATTTCAAACTCGGAAAACTGATCCGCGTAGAAGGGCCTGATTCCCACGTCACGAAAATGGGAACCCCCACCATGGGCGGTGTGATGATCATCGTTCCGGTGCTAGTCGTTTCCATCTTGCTTAACGCGGTCTCCCTCCTTGGTCTCAATGTTTTGGGCAGTTCCATTTTACTGCCCATGATCGTTATGGTTGCCTTTAGCATTTTAGGCGCCATTGACGACTGGGAAGGCATTCGAGGTGCCCGTAAGGGGTTGGGGATGCGTGCACGGACAAAATTTTTCCTGCAGATCATTCTTGCAGTCGTTGCAGCCTATATCCTTAAAAATTACGCCAATGTACCTCAGATGTATTGGCCCGGATCACATTCCGTGATCGACCTTGGGATCTGGTATATTCCCATCGCTACCTTCATCATCGTGGCCATGTCCAACGCCGTGAACCTCACAGACGGCCTGGACGGTCTGGCTGGGTTGATCGCCGCCACTGCTTTTGCTGCCTACGGCGGGATCGCCTTGATGCAGGGCAATCTCTTTCTTGGGCGTTTTTGTTTCACGGTCGTGGGTGCCCTTTTCGGATTTTTATGGTTCAACGTTCATCCTGCACAACTTTTTATGGGAGATACAGGTGCTCTCGCACTTGGCGCGTTGTTGGGTGTCGTATCACTCATGACCGGACAGTGGCTTTTACTTCCCCTGATTGCTGTCATCCCCATCAGCAACATCGCCAGCGATGTCCTTCAAGTGGCCTATTTCAAATTTACCAAAGGGAAACGCCTCTTTAAAATGGCTCCCCTGCACCATCATTTTGAACTGATCGGCTGGAGTGAAACGCAGGTCGTCCAGCGTTTTTGGTTGATCAGCCTGCTGGCGGCCATGTTTGGTGTGGCAATAGCCATGGTCTAACCGCAAAGGATAAAGATGGAAAACTGGCAGAAAAAACGCGTTTTGGTCATCGGAGCCGCCCGTCAGGGACAGGCCCTGGCTCGTTTCCTTTCTCAAAGAGGGGCTGCCGTAACACTTAATGACCAGCGCTCGATCGATGAGATGAAAACCGAGATGGTAAGATTAAGTCAGTATCCAATCAATTGGCAACTTAGCGGACACCCTCTTACATTGTTGGACTCCGTTGACCTGGTTTGTTTGTCAGGAGGCGTTCCGCTTGATCTTCCCATCGTCGTCGAAGCTCAAAAACGAGAGCTGCCGATCAGCAACGATTCACAGATCTTCATGGAAAATGTAAAGGCCCCCGTCGTCGGTATTACAGGGTCAGCCGGCAAGACCACGACCACCACCCTGGTGGGGCGTATGGCCAAAGCGGTTGTTGGGTCCTCGCGCAAGGTTTGGGTCGGCGGTAACATCGGACTTCCATTAATTGAATTTATTGACGAGATCAAGCCTGACGACCTCGTGATTCTGGAGCTTTCCAGTTTCCAGCTTGAACAAATGACGCACAGCCCACACGTGGCCGCAGTATTGAACATCACACCCAATCACCTCGACCGCCACGGCACTATGGAAGCATATACTCAAGCCAAAGCTAGAATCGTGCGATTTCAGACTTCAGAAGACATCGCCGTGTTGAATCGTGAAGATCATGGTTCCTGGCAACTACGCGACCAGGTGCAGGGCAAATTGGTCAGTTTTGGTCTCAACCAGCCTCCCCTGGGCGAAACCGGCGTCTTTTTGGAGGGTGGGTTTGTCAAACTCCAGGAAAACGACCAGGTCTTCGTGATCCTTCCTGAAAATTCCATTCAACTCAGGGGCGAGCACAACTTGATCAACGTCCTGGCCGCCTGCGCAATTTCAAATGCCGCCGGCATTTCACCCGAAGCGATGGCTTTGGGGGTTGAAGACTTCCTCGGCGTGGAACACCGGCTTGAAGTTGTTCGCACATTACACGGGATCACCTGGATCAACGATTCGATCGCGACAGCACCGGAAAGGACCATGGCAGCGCTGAGGTCTTTCAACGAACCGCTAGTGCTCTTATTGGGCGGCCGCGATAAGAACCTGCCCTGGCAAGGTCTGGCCGCGATGGTGCACGAACGTGTCAGCCAGGTCATCCTTTTTGGAGAAGCCGCGCCAATAATTGCCGAAGCCATCGGCTTGCCGTCCGCCGGCGAGCGGCTTGAAGGCGTTAAAGTTGCCAGTGATTTTGAGAGTGCTCTTAAAGCAGCTGCCAATGTGGCCAAGGAAAACGATATCGTTCTTCTCTCTCCTGGATGTACCAGTTATGACGCTTTTCGAGATTTCGAAGAACGCGGCAATTATTTTAAGAAATGGGTGAACGAATTGCTATGAGCCTGACATTAAAAGCAACGACCCCTAACAAAAATTCCAAAAAGTTGTCATTGCGCGACAGCTTTGACCTGCCTTTGGCGATCATCGTCATCACACTTTTTGCCGTTGGTTTGCTCATGGTCTATTCTGCCAGTTGGCAGATGGCTCGCAGCCAGGGCGACGCGGAATATGACATGGTACTTCGTCAACTGGTGATCGGATTGGCCGGCATGGCCGCCATGGTTGTGATCACTTTTATTGATTATCATCGTTTTCGCCGCTGGGTTGTTCCGGGTATGGCGATCATCATCGTCCTATTGGTCGCTGTCTTGATCTTCGGCCAAAGTGACGGGTCATCCCCCCGCCGTGGACTTTTTGCAGGTTCCGTGCAGCCCTCTGAATTCGCCAAACTGATGATCATCATCTACCTCGCCTTTTGGTTGGACAGCAAGAAAGAAACCATGGATCATCTTTCCTTTGGATTGATCCCGCTGCTGGCGATCGTGGGATTTACAGCGGGTTTGATCTTGGCCCAACCCGACGTTTCGGCCGCGGCGACCATCATTGTGCTCGGCGGTATCCTCTTCTTCATCGCGGGCGGAAAAATGCACCAGATCCTGCTCGTCGTGGGTATCACCGCCGTGCTCGGATTCATCGTTGTCAAGATCAGCTCAACCGCCTCAACCCGACTGCTGGACTATTGGAACGGTCTGCAGAATCCTGAACAGGCTTCAGACCACGTGAAATGGTCCCTCGAAGCCATCATCAACGGTGGAATATTCGGCGTCGGTATCGGACGCTCCACAACCAAATTCATCGGCCTTCCGGTGGCCTCAACTGATTCCATCTTCGCCGTGATCGCTGAAGAAACCGGCTTGCTGGGTGCTTTTGCGGTCATTGCCCTCTACCTGGCTTTCATCTGGCGCGGTCTCGTAATCGCCCAGCGCGCTCATGACCAGCTTGGTAAATGGCTGGCAGGCAGCGTCACGATCTGGATAGCTCTTGAAGCCGTGATTAACACCGGCGTTTTGGTAAACTTGCTGCCCTTCGCGGGCAACGCTTTACCGCTCATCAGTGCAGGAGGATCCAGCCTGGTCACGGTATTTGCCGGTATCGGGATCCTCTTTGGTGTCGCACGTCAATCGAAACTGGATCAAACGCCGGTTTCAGAAAGGAGTTCCTCTCATGCGGTTGTTGATCTGCGCCGGGGGGACCGGAGGGGGAGTGTACCCCGCCCTGTCCGTCCTTCAGGCACTCGGTAATAGGGCAGACGCAGTCCTGTGGGTTGGCGGTCAAGGCGGCATGGAAGCCGACCTGATTGCTCGACAGGGCATTGCTTATCAATCCATCCCCGCAGCGGGTGTTCATGGCGTGGGGTTGATGTCTTTGCCTGGTAACCTGATCAAACTCGCCAGAGGATATCTCCAATCGCGCAGGATCCTGAAGGAATTCCAGCCTGATGCCTTACTCTTTACAGGCGGGTACGTGGCTGTACCGATGGCCATGGCAGCCACCCGTTTGAACAGTCTCCTTTATGTCCCTGATATCGAGCCCGGTTTGGCCTTAAAAGCGCTGGCAAGGTTTTCAGATGTGATCGCGCTGACAGCCGAGGAATCGAAAAAATTTTTCAATCCCGCAAAACGCATGGAAGTGACAGGTTACCCGTTGCGAACGGATCTCGGACGTTGGGACCGCCAAACCGCCTTGAAAGAGATGGGCTGCAGCGATCACGCGCCTGTATTGCTTGTGATCGGTGGAAGCAAAGGCGCGCACTTGATCAATGTCGCCATCTTTCCACAATTACCAGCCTTGTTGAATCATGCCCAGATCATCCACGTTACAGGTCAGGCTGATTTCGCCGAAGCCCAAAAAGTTAAGACCTTGCTCACCGCAGAATTGGCAACACGCTACCACCCTCATCCCTATCTGCACGCTGAGATCGGCGCTGCGTTCACCTGCGCGGACCTGGTGGTGTCAAGGGCCGGAGCCTCAACGCTCGGCGAACTTCCATTTTTTGAAATTCCGGCTATCCTGGTGCCTTACCCCTTCGCCTGGAGATATCAACGCGTCAACGCTGAGTACCTTGCCAAACACGGTGCCGCGGAAATTATCGAGAACGAAACCCTGGAAGCCAGATTATTACCTGTCCTCAGGTCCCTCCTTAAAGACAAGAAGCGTCTTTCTGACATGAAAGAAGCCATGAGATCCCTGGCGGTACCTTTGGCTGCCGCTAAGATCGCCGACCTGTTGGTCGAATTGAGTTTATCGGCAGAAAGGAAGGGTATGAAATGATCAGTATTCATATCATGCTTTGGATTTTTATCCTCCTCTTCGCCGTCATTGGGGCTGTGCGTGGCTGGGCCAAGGAGCTTTTGGTCACCTTCAGCGTCATTTTGGCCCTTTTCTCGCTAAATGTTTTACAAACCTTTGTTCCGTTTTTCAAAGAGGTGATGCGGGAATCATCTCCCGCGACCGTTTTTTGGATCCGCACAGGTATCGTCTCGGCATTGGTTTTCTTTGGGTATCAAACCCCAAAACTGCAACGGCTGGCCGAAAGCGGACGATTCATTCGTAATGTGCTGCAAGATACATTATTAGGCGGGGTTTTGGGCGCGGTGAATGGCTACCTGGTGTTTGGAACGGTTTGGTTTTATCTACACACTGCTGAGTATCCCTTCGCCTTTGTAACCGCCCCTGATCCGGCCACCGCGAACGGGTTGGCAGCACTGACCTGGATCAACTACCTGCCCCCTTCCTGGCTGATGGGCAACCCGGCCATTTATTTCGCAGTAGTGATCTGTTTCTTCTTTATTGTGGTGGTGTTCATCTGATGCAACACGTACACCTGATCGGTATTGGCGGCAGCGGAATTTCATCCATCGCCCGCGTCCTTCTTGAAAAAGGCTACACGGTGAGTGGATCGGATCGTACCTTATCCCCTTTGGCTTTGGAATTAAGTAAAGCCGGGGTCATCGTTTATGAAGGCCACAAGCCTGAAAACATCAAAGGAGCCGATATGGTGGTTCGCTCTTCAGCAATACCCGACGATAATATCGAAGTTTTGGAAGCCCAACGGCACGCAATTCCTGTGCTCAAACGCTCTGAATTCCTCGGCAGCCTGATCGAGAACAACCTCAGCATCGCCATAGCCGGATCCCACGGAAAGACAACGACCTCAGCCTTAATGGCATGGTCGCTTTACCGGCTCGGTCTTGACCCCAGCTACATCCTGGGCGGCGTTTCAAAAAATCTGGGCATCAATGCGCACGCTGGCAGTGGCAACTACTTCATTGTCGAGGCGGATGAATACGACCGCATGTTCCTCGGCTTGAATCCTGATGTGATCCTTATCACCAATGTGGAATACGACCACCCTGATTGCTATCCCACCCCTGCAGATTATACAGATGCCTTTAAATCTTTTATCAAGCGCCTAAAACCTGACGGTATCCTCCTTTGTGAATATGAGAGCGCGGCGGCACATGATTTGTTTGCAGGTATCGCGGCGCGAGCGAACGCTTTTACCTACGGCTTGAACGCGGGAGCCGATTATCGTGCCATCAACTTAAAACCAAACAGCATTGGCGGAACCACTTTTGACGTGGTGTTTACAGGGGAATCGCTGCCCGTCACCACCATCAGCCTGCAAATCCCCGGCGAGCATAATGTGCGTAACGCCTTGGGTGTCATAGGGGTTCATCATCAACTTGGCACCAACATTCACGTGGCCGCCCAATCACTGGCCGAATTCATGGGCACCGGAAGGCGCTTTGATGTGGTTGGAGAAGCCGGGGGTGTTACCGTGATCGATGATTACGCCCACCACCCCACCAAGATCAAGGCCACCCTCGCGGCGGCTCGTGCGCGTTATCCAGGCCGCAGACTGGTGGCCGTCTGGCAGCCCCACACCTATTCGCGTACCCGCGCCCTGGCGGAAGATTTTGTTAGCTCCCTCGAGAATGCAGATTTGGTCATCGTTTCTGAGATCTATGCTTCACGAGAAAAGATCGAAGATTTTTCTTCTAAAGAACTTGTCACTCAAATGGACCTGCGCAAATCCCTGTTCATCGCCGGCATCCCTGAGATCACCCGCTACCTCAACCGACATCTCGTTACCGGCGACGTTCTGGTGATCCTTTCGGCCGGCGACGCTGATCAGATTTGTAAAGCGGTATTGAACACATTGAATGAAAGGAAGGCTTGAAATGTCAGAACAATCTCTCGTCTGGTTGGAATCTGTCGAAGTGATGCAGCAGCCTGAAACGCCCCGATTCGATTTTGGCAGCATCATGGTGGCACCACAATCTACTTCGAAGCACAATGATTTCTTCGCTTTGGAGATCGGTCAAAGAAGAGAAATAATCGTGAAACTGATCGAAAAGGTGAAATCACTTTAGGATTGATGATGAAAGAACTCGAGCGGATCCGAGATCATTTTGGTGAGCGCCTGCAGGAGAATTTCCGGCTGGCTTCCGTGACCACTTCCCGTGTGGGTGGCACGGTGGCCTGTTACGCCGCCTGCGCTTCCGCTGCCGAACTTGCCGCCGATGTTCAATTCTTATGGCAACACGACATCCCCCTTCTTGTGCTTGGCAGCGGCGCGAACGTTCTCGTTGGCGACGGCGGACTTGAAGCGGTCGTTTTGCACAACAAAGCCAAGGAGATTTCTTTTAAAGAAATCGAGGGTAAGTCCGTGGTTCATGCCGAATCCGGGGCGACCCTCATCACTGTGGTGCGTGAAGCAGCCCAGAGAGGCCTGGACGGCCTGGTCTGGGGTTCGACCATCCCAGGAACCGTCGGCGGTGCCGTGTATGGCAACGCTGGGGCTCATGGTGGCGATATGAGCAAAAGCCTGGTAATGGCAGAAATCTTGCACCGTGAAAAGGGCTTGATGTCGATGCGCGCTGAACAGATGGAATATTCCTACCGCTCCAGCGTGCTGAAACGCACTCCCGGGAATGCGGTGATCCTCGCGGCTGCCCTGGCCGTCTATCCCGGGAACGCCGCGGACATCCAGGCGGCCATTCAAGCAAACGTCGAAAAACGCCGTTTGTCACAGCCCACCGGAGCGTGTTTTGGGTCGACTTTCAAGAATCCGCCCGGTGATTTCGCCGCAAGGCTGATCGAGGCCGCAGGGTTGAAGGGCACACGGGTGGGAGGCGTTGAGGTAAGTCCGCTGCACGCCAATTTTTTGCTCAATGATGGCAGCGGCAGCGCGGAGGATTATCGCCGTCTCATCGAATTGGTACGGCAGACGGTTTTGGATAAATTTGGAGTCGCATTGGAACTTGAGATCGAAATGATCGGCAACTGGCAGGATAGGCCATGACAAAAAAGCTTAACATCGCAGTAATTTTTGGTGGACGTTCAGGCGAACATGATGTTTCTCTCATGAGCGCCAGATCGGTTTTATCCGTGCTCAGTCCTGAGAAATATGAAGTGACCCAGGTGGGTATCACCCGCTCAGGCACTTGGTTGACCAGCAAGAACGTGATCGAGGCCTTCGAATCAGAGGCCTTTGAGCATTTGACCCCCGTTGTCCTGGTGCCGGAACCGCGTGATTCTTCACTTTACCTGGTCAAAGGTGATAAATTCGAACCCCTGCCCCGCATGGATGTTTACTTCCCGGTGCTGCATGGTACCTTCGGGGAGGACGGCACCCTGCAAGGGCTGCTCGAACTTGCCGATGTGGCTTACGTGGGCTGCGGTGTGCTGGCTTCTTCCGCCGGCATGGATAAAGGGCTCTTCAAGGACATCATGCGCGCCAACGACATTCCGGTCGTTGAGTCGGTACTCACAAGTCGAGAAGAAATTTCGTCCTCCACCGATGAGGTCATTTCGCGCATTGAAAGCCGTTTCGCTTACCCGGTCTTTGTCAAACCCGCCAACCTCGGCTCCTCCGTGGGCATCAGCAAATGCAACAGCCGTGCGGACCTCCTGGAAGGGTTGATGAACGCCGCGCGCTACGACCGCCGCGTGCTGGTGGAACGCGGTGTCAACGCCCGCGAGATCGAGGTCAGCGTGCTTGGCAATGAGAATCCCTCTGCCTCCGTAGCCGGTGAGATCCGCCCGATGGACGAGTTCTACACCTACGAAGCCAAATACATCCACGATAATTCCGAATTGATCATCCCGGCCCAGATTGAAGAAGCCGTCATGACATCCATCCGGGAGCTGGCAGTCAGGGCATTTAAAGCCATTGACGGTGCCGGTATGGCCAGGGTGGATTTTCTGCTGGACCGGGATACCAACGCAATTTATTTGAACGAGGTGAACACCATCCCCGGGTTTACCAAGATCAGCATGTATCCCAAACTTTGGGCTGCCGGCGGCCTTTCTTACCCCCAATTGATCGACCGCCTGGTGGACCTGGCCATCGAACGCAAAACCGACCGTGACCGCACCGTGAGAACATTCAGGAGCAATGACTAGTGACTGATCGAACGGCTCGCCAATCCGCCTCCCGTGCTGAACAGCTCCGCGAAAAGCGGCAGCAGCCTTCACGCGTCCCGGTGATGCCTACCAAACGGGAAGTGTCCGAGCCTGTTAAAAAACACAAGGTCATCAATCCACTGGGACGCACCGGCCCGCAGGCGGCGCAACAGCCCCAACAAGGCAAACGCGCGGCCGTGATCACCTCACGTCAGGCAACCTACTCCACTCCGCTGCGTGAAACGGTGGCAACCCCGGCGCGCCGCAAGGTCTATCACGTCAACGCCAACGGCATGGAAACCCGCCTCCCCGCCCTGCCCGCCCTGCGATTCAGTTGGCAATGGGTATCCGGCTTTTTGACCGTGGTGCTGGTTACGATCATCCTGCTGATGATCTACCTGCCCGAATTCGAGGTCAGCAAGGTGGAGATCGCCGGGCTGGAACGCGTGACCGTGGAAGACGTGCAAACAGTGGTTTTCAACAACACCGGCTCGATCTTCCTGCTCGACCCGCAAAAAGTGGTCAATGCCATCGCGATTACCTTCCCTGAACTTTCGGATATCAAATTCTCGATGGACATGAGCGGCGTGGTGACCGTGTCGGCCACCGAACGTGTGCCTGTGCTCTCCTGGTTTGCGGGAGATTATTATTACTGGATCGATTCTGAAGGTGTGCTGATGACCCCGCGTGGAGAGGGTATTCCCCCGATGAGCGTCCAATCCGCCACCGGCATTCCCCTCATCAAAGCAGCGGATGGCATTACGAGCCCGGTGGATTTCATCAACACCATGATCGAACGCAAGGAAAATCCTCTCACCCCGGAAGAGACCATCAACATCATCGATCCGAAGGTGTTGAGCGCTGCCCTGGAACTGGGTTCGAAAATGCCTTCCGGTGCCGGTCTGTTCTATGACCACATTTCGGGCATGGGCTGGCAGGATTCCCGTGGTTGGAAGGTGTTTTTCGGACTGGACCTTGAGAATTTTGATTTTCAACAGGTGGAGTATCAAACCATCGTAAATCATCTTATTGAAAATGGCATCACGCCCACCATGATCAACGTGGAGCACGTGGATGCCCCGGTATATAAAACGAAGTAGGGTATGAGCATGAACGAGCCAATTGTCGTCGGAATTGATATCGGCACCACCAAGGTTTGCACGCTCGTCGCCCGTCTCGAAGGCGAAAGCGAAATGCGCATTCTCGGCGTGGGCATCGAACCCTCGCGCGGGATCAAGGGAGGCTCGGTGATCGATATCTCCGCCGCTTCCACGGCCATTGCCCGCTCCGTTGAGAAAGCCGAGCGCACCTCAGGGTTGGAGATCACTTCCGCCCTGGTCAGCCTGGCAGGCTCTCATGTGTCAGCCCAGAATTCTACCGGCGTGGCTGGTATCTCCGGCGGTGTGATCGACCAGGATGACATCTGGCGCGCTCTTGATGCCGCCCAGGCCGTTTCCATCCCGCACAACCGCGAGGTCATTCACGTCATCCAGCGCGGGTTCACCGTGGACGGACAGGAAGGCATTC
>CAZNAF010000028.1:0-26885 GCA_964570925.1 uncultured Anaerolinea sp. | reverse complement strand
CGGCTTTGAGATCGCCGGTAGAAAAGGCAGCCTTTTTATCCGTTCACAGAGTTGGTCGCTGCCTGTGCGCTGGAGCGTGTATCTGCTGCTGATCTTTTCCGTCATCCTGTTCGGTTACTTCGGCACCTTCACAGCGTCGGACTTTATCTATGCCACGTTCTGATTTGTTCTTGGGGGAATCAAATGGTTATTAAATGGTCAAGATTTCTTGTTTTTTGCTTGATTGCATTTTCATTGTTTATCTGGATGAATACGGCTTCTAGCAATGCAAGCCAGGGATGGAAAGATTTTTATAAATTGCCCCGCAACAGTGTGGATGTGGTCTTCATGGGCAATTCTCATAATTTTGAAACCTTTCAACCTGAAGTGATCAATGATTTGATCCCGATGGAATCTTATCTGCTTGGAACCAGCGGTGAGAACGTCATGGTGTCTTATTATGAGTTGAAAGAATTGTTGAAATATCAACAACCCAGGATCGTGGTGTTAGAGACATTTGCATTAGATCTCAGTGATTTGCTCGCGCCCAGTTTAATGTACGAGTTTTTAGACGCGTCCATACTGAACCCGGATAAACTGGATTTATGGTTGAATTATTTCGATCTTAAAGATGCTTATAATCTTTTTCCGGCCTTACGTTTAAGGATCGATTGGAACCAACCCGCAGATTTTTTCGACTCCTTTATTAAAACACCCGGGAGTTATTTTAATGAAATTGATGAAAGAAGAGGTTTCTTACCAACAGGGCGGGTGATGCTGCCTCAGGAATATGAAGAATCGCTGCGGCTGCCTGGGCGAGAGTCCAACTACTCGCTTGAAAATAATACGCATTATTTGAAAAAGATTCTTGATTTGTGCCGCGAAAATGATATCCAACTTGTCTTGAGTGTGGTACCACCCATCAAGATCGCGGGAGAACAGTTTGAATACTACGTCCCGTTTGACCATGCTGCCTATGCTGAGCAAAACCGAATTGACATCATTGCCATGGACATGGCAGACATCCAACCCTTTGAATACGCAGATGCGACCCACGTCAATGCCTTCGGATCCTTGAGCCTTTCGAAACAAATGGCACAGTCTCTGTCGAATAAATTGAACTTAACTGTAGACCAGAAAAAATTGGCTTATTACGACTCCTTTGAATTTGCTGGTTATCAGATGAAATTAGACGGTAACGATGTTACCCTGACCTTGATCCCGGTTGACCCAGCTGCACCGCTCAAGTATCGATTTTCACGAAAAGGATTATTTAACTTTCAGGAATTGGCCACCTCGGGATGGCAGGACGAAAGCACCTATTCGTATAAGTTGCCTGATGAGCCTTATGAATACATCGAAGTGACCATACGGAATACCACTGGTGACTACGAAATGACCGCGGAATTCAGATATCCATCTGATGAGATATCACCGTAAGCATCTCAGTCGTTACTTGCGCATCCTTTATCAATTTGCGGTTATTACCCTGATTTATGATTTCTCGCTTGATTGATCTGATTCTCACAAGGATCGACTTCAACTTGTTTTTGAAAATCATTGGCCTATCTTTTGCATGTGGCATTGTAGATTGTAAAATCTCGGCGATTTTTTAATCCCGCAAACCGCAAAACATCGGTTTTTACAATTCGAGCTGATTAATCGTAAAAGGTAAATCCGATTCAACCAGATTTCTTTTACCAAACCTTAACAAATCCTTTGTTGCTTGTTAATTTCTCTGTTGTAAATTGATAATATGGTTTTCAGCCCTATTTTCCAGTGAGCAGAGAGGTAACGATGAATATCCTTGTCACCAATGATGACGGCATTTTGGCTCCCGGTTTGTTGGCATTGGCTCAATCCATGCGCAAGCACGGGAATGTTACGATCCTGGCCCCTGATCGTAACTGGTCTGCCTCGGGACACGTTAAGACCATTGACCGTCCTTTACGGGTAAAACAAGTACGCCTGGCCGATGATAGCATTGGTTATGCCAGTGACGGGGCACCCTCCGATTGTGTCGCACTGGCAGTTTGTGGATTTTTAAAAGATAAGATCGACCTGGTGGTTAGCGGAATAAACCCATATGCCAACCTGGGTCATGATGTAACTTATTCCGGGACGGTTACCGCGGCTATGGAGGCTGCCATTTGGGGTATTCCTTCTATTGCAGTGTCATTGGATTCGCCGGCACATAACGGCGGGAGCAGTGATTATTCGGCTGCAGCAGAGGTGGCCGGCAATGTTGTTAAGGCATTTTCTCGTTATGGATTAGCCTCCAATTCACTCTTGAACGTCAATGTCCCTTATTTATCCTTGTCAGAAATTAAAGGATTGCGAGTAACCCGTATGGGTTTACGGGTGTATCACGACAAGGTGGATGAGCGTGTGGATCCACGCGGTCAACCTTATTATTGGGTGATCGGAGATTCTCCTACCGGCATTAATGAGTTAGGAACCGATATCGGTGCATTATCTGAGGGATTTGTTTCCGTTTCTCCTATCCAACTCGATTTGACGGCTTATCACCTGATGTCTGAGATGAACAGCTGGGAGTGGAATTTTGGTGTATGAGACGGTGCTGAGCAACCTCTCAAGACCACATAAATCTTTACCTAATGTTAATAATCAGTTTTTATGTTCTTAACGTCTTTGTAGTAATTTTTAAGTAAGCAACACATACTTTTTTAATTACCTTAAGGATTATTGTGATAATCGAAAATTCGTTTTGTGAACAGAAGTTAACACCTTCAATTTTAATTAGCTCCTCCCTCAGAATGCCATTTGATATGAAAGCCAAGGACCTGACATTAATTGAGTGCATTGTCGACACCGGCACAACGGTTGGAGAGGTCGCACGGATATTCGAAACCCATCATGATTGGCCAGGTGTGATCATATTATCGGGTGATAGATTTGTGAGCTTGCTTTCGCGTCAGACCTGTTTTGAAGTGTTAGGTAAACCATTTGGATTGGAAATCTACTCACGCAAGACAATGCGCGAATTTTGTAATGTCATTGATTCACCCTGTTTGATGATTGATGGCGATTGCAGTATTCCTGAAACCGTAAAACTTGCTCTGGCACGTAACAAACAGAATATTTTTGATCCTGTTGTTGTGGTATTGGATGGGAATCTGTTTCGACTGTTGAATATGCACATCCTGCTCATGGCTCAATGTGACGTACTCGAATCGCTGTCTGAAGAGTTTAAACAACTATCAGTGATCGATCCGCTAACACAGCTAAATAATCGCCGAGGTTTTTTTGAGTCTGCGCAGCCTCAAATCAAACAGCTTCATGAAAACCAAAACGACCTATCCGCTTTAATGATCGACATTGATAATTTCAAGCGGACGAATGACCTTTATGGTCATTTCATTGGGGACCATGTTTTGCGGGTGGTGGCCGAACAAATCAGGCAAACACTCAGACAAACCGACCTCCTGGGCCGGTATGGCGGGGAAGAGTTTATCGGATTGCTGCCTAACACCTCGGTAGAAACTGCTTGTGTCATAGCGGAACGGCTGCGAGAGGCTGTGGAATACAAGGTCATCGAGATCAATAACCATAAAGTAAAGGTGACGATCAGCATTGGCATCAGCCATCTGGCCGCGGCCAACGGCTCTCTCGACACGTTGCTTTCACAAGCGGACCAGGCGATGTATTGGGCAAAAAACTCGGGAAGAAATCGTGTAACGGTTTGGTCAAAAGAACCTCAACATTCCGCAGCCATTGAATTATTGCGCAGCGGATTGAAAGTCAGGTTGACTAAAAAGGCCGAGAGCGATCTTAGCAAGGTTTACGATGAAACCATCGAAGGCTGGGCCAGGGCAATCGAAATGCGTGACAAGGAGATGCAAGGCCACGCGCGCAGGGTGGTGGATCTGACACTTGCGTTGGCGATAAAATGTGGCATTAAGGGCAAAAACCTGGAGGACATTCGCCGGGGAGCTTTGTTGCACGATATCGGCAAGATAGCAATTCCTGACCCCATCCTCTTTAAACCCGGAAAATTGGACGAAGAGGAATGGAAGGTCATGCGTATGCATCCGGTCTACGCATACGAATTCTTAAAACCGATCGCCTTTCTTAGTAACAGCATTGATATTCCTTATTGTCATCACGAACACTGGGATGGCACAGGTTATCCACGCGGCTTGAAGGGCGAGGAGATCCCGCTCCCAGCCAGGATCTTTACGGTGATCGATGTTTGGGATGCTTTGTGTACTGACCGTTGTTACCGTCCGGCCTGGTCAGAGGATCAAGCCAGAGAGTATATTCGATCACAAGCGGGATTGTTGTTTGACCCGCAAATCGTTCAACTTTTCAGCGATCTTTTAGATGACCTCGAGGGGGAAAAAATGGTTGCGGAAAATGGCCTTATAGAAACGCAAAATTGAGCTGCACACTCTTTTGGATTTAAATAGAACACTCCTGACAGGGGAAGAAGAATAAAAAGTTTTCCTGCCAGGAGCGGATAAACCGGATGTCATTCAAAACCGGTTGGAAGTGAGAGCGGTGCCCAGGCTGGTTTACGGAGCGGTTTTACCTTGCGCAGGTCATCCAACGAAGTTCTGAGGAGTTTTCGACATTCATCTGCGATGCGATACGCTGAAGTTCCACCATTTTGAAGGGGGGCAAGTTTCTGTAGTTCTTCAAGTTTATGGTAAGAATAAATTTCTTTTCCAAGAGCCAGACCGGTAAACACCACGGAAGAAACCTGTGTGATCAATGTGTCACAATTGGCGATCATGTGGCTGGTATTGCCATGCCGAAAAACCAGCGCATCGGGCAAGACTCGTCTGATCTCCTTTTCCGCTCGTTCCATGTTTTCATTGGGGTGCAATCTGAAAAAGACTTTTCGACCGGCGGAAATTTTCTTTACCTGGCGTAAAAAGCCCATACGGTCATCCGGTTTTCCGGTCTCGCGGATACTGGAAGTTGCCACCAAAACATAATGATGATGCGGAAAATCGTTATTCAAAAAAACACCGGCATTATCAAAATTTGGGATGCCGGTGACAATTACCTTGGAGGGGTTTACCCCCTTCCGAATGAATAAATCCCGGTATCCGTTAGATGCGACACAAAAACGGTCGTAGGCGTCTGAAAGGCCGGTTGCCGCCGTGTTGGCAAGGAAGCGAGGCAATCCCAGGTTTCTTATCAGGTGATAAGCGAAATCTTCGGGTTCGGTGATTCCTTCCTGAACGAGGATAAGACGATTTTTTCTCAAATTAGACTGAACAATAAGGTCTGTACAGGTCACAGCGAGGTCATAGTGATGCCTGCTTCCGGCCGCATCGACAGGAAGCCTGTATGAGTGCAAATATTCATTGGTAGCCTGAAAATGACTTCCCACGAGAATCGTGTGTTTGAGCAGGTCTTTTTTGACCATTTTTCCGATCATCCCTTCAGCGTAAAAAGGTGTGAACCGGCACTGATATTCAGGCAGGGCTTGTGCAATCTTATGCATCATGGTTGTCTGATTTAACGAACCGCACACGAAGAGAATGGAAGCGCTCATCAGCAATCCCTAGGAGTGGCTTAATTGTGTCACGCGATTGTCTGCTTGAATTCTGGCAAGATTGGCAAACTGGATCGAGGATTCAGGTGAAGAATTCCAGCTAACCCAACCCATTTTACGCAGCAAGTAATTTGGTATGTAAGAGGTCAAAACAGCAATTCCGGTTAAACCTTGACCAAGCAGAGGAGTGGTCTCCCGATTTAAAATTGCTTTTTTTAGTTCCTGTGCTGACGTCCCCTCAAACCTGGTGGAACCCTGTCCGATCATGCGCAGGATGTGCGAATCACTGTTTCCTAATTGCGCCAAGGGAAGTTCCCGAGCTTGTGCTTGTACCAGGTCATTTCTTCTGGTGTAAACGAGCCCGCCGTTATAGGCTTCGACACCGACCAAAATTTTGGCGACTTCCTTATTTCTGAGCGCTTCCCTGATGGCATGAAAACTCAGACTGTTGACACCCTTTGCCATGGGATGGGCTGCGACACACAAGCCGCCCTGCTCGCCAACCCGCAACACCGTTTCACGCAAACCCAGGCCCGCAGGAACTGGCCGGCGGATGAATAGACACAAGAGATGCCCGTCTGCTGTAGACACTTCACATCCAGGAATGACTTCCAGATCGTACTTCGGCGCCAGATCCAACGCTTCTGGAACTCCGGCCATCGTATCGTGATCTGTTATAGCAATGACATTAAGTTTGGCCACATCGGAGGCATACTTGAGGATCGCTGATATCGATGCTGTCCCGTCGTGGCTGTGAATACTGTGAATGTGCAGATCTGAAAAACCCATTTTTCCTCCATTAACCGATTCATCAACTTAACCATAATCTGGCAAGGTTAATGATTTTGGCTAAAGTGATTAACAAAAGGTAAATAATGGGTTATGGTTTGCTTAATGAGAAACCCGCCTGTGAAGCTTCAACAAGCGGGGTTTGTCCGGACGCAACAAAGTGAACTACCAGTAAATTATCAGGCCTGTGACCCGGTTATTGTTAGAGAGGTTCTTCGGGGATGACGATCATCAAAATGATGTAAGCCCAGAAGGTTCCACCCACGAAAAGCAGACCCAGTACGAAAAGCAGCCGCACCAGGGTGGGATCTACATTGAAATAATCAGCGATCCCGCCGCAAACTCCGGAGATGCGCCGTTCGGTACGTGAACGATAGAGACGTCTTGAGGGTTGGTCCATTTTTACTCCTTATACCACCGGTGTTTCCGGGACGACGATCCACATGATCAGGTAAGCCCAAAAAGCGAGCGTGCCTGATAGAAAGAAACCTGCCACAAAGGCGATGCGCATAATGGTGGGATCGACGTTCAAATATTCGCCCAGTCCGCCACACACGCCACCGATCATGCGTTGTGATCTTGAACGATAAAATTTTCGAGGTTGTTCCATTTTTTCTCCTGTTTTTTTAGACTTAACCTATTTACGCAGCCGGTCAGCGAAAGTTGCGCAACTGTATAAATTTAGATTAGAATAGAAATGTGTTTGTTCTTTTAAACGGAGGCTCAAATGACCGCAACTAAATTTTCTGAAGCGCAAAAAATGATCCTCTTTCTCAAACGCGCTCCGTTCTCTGATGAAGAAAAGAACCGGTTCACGGAAGAGACGAACGCCAACGGATTGACGGAAGAAACGGTTGAGGAAATTCGGCAGGCGCTGCTAAAGTTGCCCAAGGAAGCCTTCAAGGATGATTGGGAACGAGCCAAATACATGATGGATTTCGGGAATGTGGTCAAGCAATGGCAAATGGCCCAGGGGAGCAAGAAGTTCAAGCGCACCCGTTGAAAAGTGAATGACAATCACCCGCCCTGTCATTCCACAGGGCGTTTTTTTTGAATACCAACAAGAAAGAAGCACATACAATGAATTCTGGCAAAATCAATCTCGCCACGAGGCTCAAATCCGACCTGATCTTGTTGCTGGCTGCAATCGTATGGGGAGGAGGGTTTGTCGCGCAACGCGTCGCTTCAGCACACCTGGATTTTTTTGCTTTCAATGGGGTTCGTTTCCTCTTGGGTGGTTTGGTGATGTTGCCTTTCGTGATCTGGCGAGTAAAAAGAATTGACAAGAAATTTTGGTGGATCCTCCCTGGTGGGTTACTGCTCTACGGGGGTAGCTCTCTGCAGCAAGCCGGCATTGCCACGACCTCGGCGGGGACGGCAGGTTTTATCACGGGTGTGTACGTGGTTTTGGTACCCCTGATGCTGACCATTTTTTGGAAACATAAAACCAAGGCGATCATCTGGCTGGCGGCCGTAGCCGCACTGGCCGGCACTTATTTGCTCAGCACAGGTGGGGCTGCCTTAACCCCCTCGACCGGGAACCTGATCGTGTTAGCTGGCTCTCTGGTCTGGGCCTTTCACGTGATCGTGGTGGGGTTTGCCGCGAGATCAATGGACGTGTTGATCTTTTCTGTTGGCCAGGTTCTTCTATGCGGTGTTTTACATCTCATCTCATCGCTGTTTGTCAATCCGCCAGTGGTGGCAGACGTGATGGCGTGCTGGCCGGCCATCCTCTATGCCGGATTAGGCTCGGTGGTGATTGGTTTTACCTTGCAGGCGATAGGCCAGCGTAAAGCGCCAACCGCGGACGCGGCGCTGATCCTCAGCCTGGAGTCGGTATTCGCAGCCGTGTTTGGAGCGATCTTCCTGAGCGAAAAAATGAATTTAATCCAGATCGTTGGTTGTGCCATTATCATGGCAGCCATCCTGGTGGCGCAACTGCCTGCCTTGCAACCGAAATCCCCAGATGCCGGAGCTCCGCTTTCCATCGAGTCAGAGCAGGTTTCTTGACACCCCTACCCGGCTATGTTAGAGTTGCCCTGTAGTCGTTAATCCTTTTGCTCCATGAGGTTTTTATTGAATCAGGCGCGCCAGCATTTGCTTACAGAACGCATGCGTGTTTTGCAGCGCTCCTCGCCCGAAATTGAAGCCGCCGCGCTCATCAGTACTGATGGATTGATCATCGCTTCGGCCTTGCTGCCAGACATCAACACAGATCGTGTTTCCGCCATGTCAGCCTCCATCCTGTCCTTGGGCGAGCAAATTGGCAGTGAAGCCAATCTGGGGCTGTTGGAGCAGGTGCACATTCAAGGGGAAAAAGGCCATGTGGTACTCATGGCAGTGGGTGAAGGCGCGGTCTTAACAGCGCTGGTCGCGGGGCAAGCCAAGATGGGAGTCCTGTTGCTGGATATGCGTCATTGCGTAGAGGATCTGCGCAAACTACTTTCCATCGAAGATTGATCCGATAACTTCTTTTTCAGGAGAATCAATGAAAATCGCGGTTGTAATCCCAACTTACAATGAAAAAGAGAATTTGCCAAAAATCACGCAGCAGATCATGAGTCTTCCGCTGGATCTGAAATTATTGGTGATCGATGACAACAGCCCAGACGGTACCGGCCTCGTGGCGGAAGAACTGGCAAAACAATACAAGGGAAGGATCAGTGTGATGCACCGCACCGGAAAGCTCGGGTTGGGAACGGCCTATATTTCGGGCTTCAAGAACCTGTTGGGTACGGATGCTGATGTCATTGGCCAGATGGATGCTGATTTTTCACACCCGCCTGAAAAGCTGATCGAAATGGCAAAAGCGCTTGATGAGGCAGACATCGCCGAAGGATCAAGATACGTGCCAGGTGGAAGCCTGGATGAAAAATGGCCTTTGTGGCGAAAGTGGCTCTCAGGTTTTGGCAATGATTACGCCCGTACGATCTTACGCCTGCCGATCAGGGATGTAACCGGAGGGTTCCGCTTGTGGAAACGAGAAACCCTGGCTAAGATGCCCCTCGATGAAGTGAAATCGAACGGCTATGTATTTCAGGTCGAGATGGCCTACATCTCGCATAAAATGGGTTTTCGGTTTGTGGAGATCCCCATCCATTTCAATGAACGTGTTTACGGCCAATCAAAAATGAATCTTTCCATACAAATTGAAGCCGCGCTGAGGGTGTGGCAACTGATCGGCCGTTATAAACATTTAAAAAAGATCAATTGACTTCCGGGCTTTAAAAAATCCAAACGGTCCTGTGCAGCGGATTACCGATCCTTTATCCAGCTGGCGTATTCGCATGTCAGGGTTTTCCATTCCACCAGATCGAGGGTTTGCGCCCTGCGCATCGGATCAATGCCTGCGGCTTGCAACAGGGCGGCGGCCTCATCACCGCTACAGCGCAACCCGGCGGACATCGTGTTGCGCAGGGTCTTTCTTTTTTGTGAAAAGCCGATCTTTACCAGGGTAAAAAAAGTGTCGAGGTGTTTCCCGTGGATAATGGGTTGATCAAAAATATCCACGCGCAACACGGCGGAATCCACTTTGGGGGGCGGGTAGAAGGATGCCGCGGGAATGGACAGCCCGATGACGGGCTTTCCAAAAACCTGGACACTCAAGGCCAATAGAGAAAGATCACCTGGCTTTGCGCAAATACGCTCGGCGACCTCCTTCTGCATGGTGAGGATGATTCGCGAAGGTTTTTGCTCTCCTGCGAGCAGATGGCGAATAATGGCCGAGGTAATGAAGTAGGGGATGTTGGCCACGACAAGGAAATTGCTGCGCGTCATTAGATCCACAGGATTCAGCTCTAATATATCACCCTGAATGATCTTTACATTCCTGGACGAAGACATGACTTCTTGAAGGATGGGGACGAGGTGACCATCGATCTCTACGGCCACCACGTTTTTCGCGTGGGCTGCCAGAACGGCGGTCAAGCTGCCCAGACCCGCGCCGATCTCCAGAACCTCTTCCTGAGGCGTAACCGCGGCAAATTCCACGATCTTGCGCAAGGCGTTATGGTCGACGAGAAAATTCTGTCCCAACCCCTTGTGCGGATCAAGGTTATGGCGACGGAGCAATGATTTCACGTTCAGTGAGGACGGATTTATGGCAGCACCAGCGAAGTCCCTTCAGGGAACGGCCCCAACAGGTAAACGGTCAACCCGATGAAGGTTTTTGTTCCAGCGGCGGCAAATTCCGCGTCCGTGTAGCCGAGGTCAATCCAGTAGCTCGAATAGGGGTAGGATCCGGTGTCTTGCACGGTGCCGATGCCGTAACCAGGAACGTAGATCTGGGTGCCCTTTAGTATCTTATACCAGGCACTGTTCACGGCCAGCACCCCTTTCTTTACGGGGGTGCCCATGGCGGTATTCGGATAGCAGGTGTCTGACCCGGAATTGCAGGGAGAATAAGACGTGGCTGTCACCGTGACGGCCTTGTAATAAGAAAGAGGGCCATAGGGTGTGTCAATGGTATTCAGGGTGAGGTTGGTACCAATAGCTTTGATCTCGTTGACCGGATCTTTAATGACAACGGTGTCCAGTGTTTCACGAGAGACCTCTTCCCCGTTCTCGTAGCGTACTTTTACCCTGACCACTTGCAAGCCGACTTCACCGGGGCTCACAACCGCGGTTTGTCCGGATTCGAGGGTCTCGTCTGTCACAGTCTCTGAAGAATAAGGGATGTTTTGTTGTTCGTTCAAGATCTCTTCTCTGACACGAACGACCTGAATTCTGCCATCCTCAGGCAGAGGTTCATTTTCGGCTGGTTTGCTGAAGTCCATATCCTGGAGGGCGACACCAGCCATTGCCAAAACTTCTCCGACTGTGGAAGCCGTGGCAAAGGTATCAAGGTCTTTGCCGTCCACGCTGATGACCAGCGGGATGGCTTTAAAAATGGAGAGCGTGTAAGTTTCATCAAGTGCGCCAGCGAATGGATAATTGAGCGCGTCGCCGCCGCGCAGGGTGATCCCCTGCTGCCAGAGGGCTTTACCGACTGTCGATGCGGTGGAACGGATCACGGTCTGCTGCCCGTCCTGATCCAAAACCATTCTGGCCGCTGGAATATATTGCAGGACGATCTGGTCCATCTCGGGCAGCGACTCATTCATGGAAACTGTCAAACCATTCAGCCTGACCTCATCCCCGCTGACCGGCGTAATGCCGGCAGCCACGAGAAGTTCGGCAGGGGTTTGGAAGGCCGCTTCTACCGGGATCAGCTGGCTGGTGGCGTCATTCCAGACCTGGATGGCATACCCTCGCCTTACGATGATCTCGGGAATTCCGGCAAGCCCGGCGGAAAGGGGCGGATCGATCCGATCCAAATCCCCTGGTAGATAACCCGCGGAACGCAAGGCTCCGCGTACCGTTAGGGCACGCGTGGTTACCTCTTGCGACGCACCATCAATGGTCACCGTGATCTGCCGTGCCATGAGAAAAAAGCCGGCAAGAATGCCCGCGAGAGGGAGTGCGATAAGGAGGAGATTCCTTGTTCTTTTGTTCACATGGTGATTCTAACAGAAAAAAAGACGGAATCATGAGCATCAAAAGATCATGAGAGAAGCTTTACGTACTTCGTTCATGGAGTTAAAGTATTGTAAAATGAATCGAGTCAAGTCGTCCGTTGATGCTGAAATGGAAAGTGATGCCAGAGTTTTGAAGATTGCTGCCGTATGAAGAAAAGTGAAGACACATAGAAGTAATTCATGAAGAAAAATTGGCTTAAATTCATCTCGTTTTGTGTAATTGCCATGCTGGTTTTTACATGGTTCAACAAAGCCATGGAAATTCCAAGCCAGAACTGGCTTGATTTTTACGATCTTCCTCAGGACTCCCTCGATGTGGTCTTTATTGGGAATTCCCATGGTTTAAAAGGTTTTCAACCCAATATCCTTAGTGATCTGATGCCTGTTTCCTCATACATGGTGGGGGTTCCCGGTGAGAATGTCTTCATTTCGTACTATGAACTAAGGGAAATCTTAAAGACCCAGAAACCAAAAATCCTGATTTTAGAAACCTTTACCCTGAACCTGACGGAGCCGGTTGGCAAAGCTTTGATCTTCCCCTTCACGGACGCCGGTTCCTGGAGCATGAACAAATTAGCGGTCATGCGCAGGTTCTTATCCTACGATCTTTTTTATTCCTCAATTCCATCTTTACGAACCCGGGTCGATTGGAATCACCCGGCTGACTTCTTCGCAAAAATAGCCACTGCGATCAAGGTCAAAGAAACCCGATCAACCAGCCGATTCCTGGGTGCTGCTCCTGATCCTGAACCATTATCAGCGGCTGAGTTTGCTGAAATTGCAACATTGCCCGATGTAACATCCACCCGTTCGCCCCTTGAAAACCGCCTCTATTTGGATAAGATCGTTGAATTGTGCGAAAAAAACAATATTAAACTCATTCTGGTTTCAACCCCTGTCCTTAAAATTACCGGTCCATTTTTTTCTTATTACACCCCATTTGATGTTGCTTCTTACGCCCGAGAGAATGGCGTGGAGCTGGTCACGTTTGACTCATCTGAACTCAACAAAATGCATTACGTCGACGCCGACCACCTCAGCATCTTTGGTTCCCTGATCGTGACGCTCGACCTGGCCCGAGAGATCTCACAAAACCTGGGCGTTCAAATCGATCCGGAGCGGATGAATTATTATGAGGGCATACTTTTTTCGGATTTTTCGATGGAGTGTCACAAACAAACCTGCACTTTATCGCTTGAACCTGAAGATCCTGCCGCTGATCTGCGCTATAAATTTGTGCTCATGGATCAAAGATATCAAGCGCTTTATGCAACCGACTTTCAAAAGGAAAATAAATTCAGTTTTGTTATTTCTGATGAGAAAATCCACGTTCAGGTTAACATACTCCAGCCAGATGGAGAGTATGAAGTAACGGCCTATTTCAACAACTACTGAGATTTTTCTTCTCGGATCTTCTCGGCTCCTATGGTAAGTGCATGACGTTCTAAAATGTCATTAATTGACTGTCATCGTGATGATCCTCCTTAAAAATTCAAACCCCTTTTTGTGATGTTTAATGCTAAATCTTTCTCGCTGTTTCTCATGTTGAGGTTAAAATAAGATACTGTTCGGTTATTAGCAATTCACTACGGGTTGGAATTGAAGAGGGTGACGGATGAATAAAAACATTGGTTCCATTTGTACAACCCTTCAATGTGAAAGTGGTCTTGCTGAAAAAGTTGCCCTGCGATTGATCGCTCCGGATCTTTCACGCAGCGATCTAACCTTTGCCGACCTTGAAGCTGGATCCAACCGTTTTGCGAACATACTATTTAATCTGGGTGTACAGCATCAAGAAGTGGTTTTTGTTTTTTTGCCCAAACAGGCTGAAGTCTTCATGAGTGTATTGGGTACTTTCAAATTCGGCGGGATTGCGGGAGTTCTTTTCTCCAACTTTGGCAGGGAGGCTGTATTTGAAAGACTGCTGGATTCCGGTGCCAGCGTACTGGTAACCAAAAGTAGTATGTATTCCAGGATCAAAGAGTCAATAAGAGAACTGCCGGCGTTAAGGAAAATAATCCTAACTGATCTTCGAGAACATGAAAGCGAAGAGGTATTAAGTTATCAAAAACTCATGGAGGAATCAGAGGATCGTTTCGTGACGCCCCCCACCGACCCTCAATCCCCGGCTTTGTTACACTACACGTCAGGTTCAACGGGCAAGCCGAAGGGGGTCGTTCATGTCCATGGGGCCATCGAGCACCATCTCCTCACCATGGAGGAAATACTCCAGGTGCAAGAAGACGACATCTATTGGTGTACGGCTGATCAGGCCTGGGTCACAGGAGTTACATATGGAATCATTGGCCCCTGGGCGAAGGGTGTATCGCAAATCCATTACAGCGGCAATTTCGGTATTCAGGAGTGGTTCGAGATCTTGAACCGGGAATCCGTCTCTGTTTGGTACACGGCACCGACCGCCTTGCGCATGTTGATCCAGCAGGAGGCGCTGGTCCAAGATCTCCCGCAAGAGTTCCCGTGTTTAAAACGAATTTACAGCGTTGGCGAGCCATTAAATCCCGAGATCATTTCCTGGGTTAACAAACGTATGCACAAGGAAATTTATGACACCTGGTTTCAGACGGAAACAGGCGGGATCATGATCTCGAACCGGCCCGGGCTTAAGGTCAAACCGGGGTCAATGGGCAAGCCAGTTAAATCGATCGAACCGGCGCTATTTTCTGACGATGGAACAAGGTTGGGCGCTGGAAAAATCGGCAGTCTAAGGATCAAAAAAGGCTGGCCATCCATGTTTCGCAAGTATCTCAATATGCCTCAAGCCTACGCGGATAAATTCCACGGGGAATTCTATGATACTGGCGATCTCGCCAAGATGGATGAAGACGGCTATTTCTGGTTTTTTGGGCGCAATGATGATGTGATCAATACTTCAGGCCATCTCGTTGGTCCGTTCGAGGTTGAAAGTTGTTTGCTTGAGATGGAAGAAATTGTGGACGTGGCCGTAATCGGCGCGCCAGACGAGATGCTCTATCAAAAAATTGTCGCCTTTGTCAAGTTGCAGCCGGGCGTGGAGTGGTCAAAATCTCTTGAGGTAAAATGCCGCATTCATGTGACCAACCGCCTTTCACCGGTCGCTGTGCCTTCTGAGTTCCAGACCACGGATCTGATCCCCAAAAATCGCAGCGGCAAGATCATGCGCAGGGTATTGCGCGCCCGTTACTTAAACGAGGATGAAGGCGATGTATCAACCATGGAGGAATGATCATGTCTGTGCTTGAAGAAATGACAACAGTTTTTGAACAGGTGTTTGACCAAAAAGGATTAAAGATCGATTCCGATACAACATCCAATGATGTCGAGGGGTGGGATTCCATGTCACACGTGACGCTGCTTTTGGCGATCGAAGACCATTTCGAAGTCGAATTTCAACCTTTTGAAATTGCCAATCTCAAAAACGTCGGGGCTTTGGTTTCTTTGGTTGAAACGAAAAAAAATACCAAAACAGAATAATTTTTTCACTATTTCAATAACCTATTAAACGGTTTTCTACGTTTTTCAATAACAACGGCGAAACCTTGACGGGCTTTTTCCGTAGTAATAATGGCCTGAAATAAAATCATTTATAAAGGAAAATGTAATGAAAAAGTCACTAACCATCCCATCAGCGAACCTGCTTTATCTGGTTACCATGCTGCTGATCATCCTGGTGGGATCCATGCTGCAAATGTCGAATCTTTCACTGGGGGTGATCGCTACCGAGTTGTTGCTGATCTTGCTGCCCACGCTCATTTTTCTTTGGATCGCGAAAGTCCCGTTGAAAGAGGGATTGAGACTCAACCGCATCAGTGTGCCTGTTGCCGTCCTCAGCGTCTTTTTGGGTGTGTGTACTTACCTCTTTAGTGTCTTGATCGAACTGGCCATGGCCAATTTGACCGGTTTGCCCTCCGTTGATCTCTCACAAAGCACGCTTCCACAAGGCGTATGGCCGTCTGTGCTTTATGCCGTGGCCATCGCCGTCAGCGCCCCAATTTGTGAAGAGGTACTCTTCCGCGGAGCCTTACAGGGTTCCTATGAAGGACGCAAATCTGCCCTCTTTGCCATCGTGGTGCCAGCGGTGATGTTTGCTTTTTATCACTTTCGACTTTCAGGATTGCCTGGCTTGATCCCCGTGGCTTTTTTACTAGGATACGTGGCATGGCGAACCCGCTCGATCTTCGCATCGATCCTGATCCATTTTGGCATGAATGCCGCCGCGGCTACGGTCAGCGTGTTGGCGTTTAATGGCAGCACGCTGCCGAATCGCCTTTTTGATAGCGTGTGGATCTCTCTCATAGGTTTTATATTAGCCTTGGTGCTGCTTTTTATCTTTATCCGCATTCAACCGAAACCGGAAAGGGCAGCATTGGTTGATGAGCCGGCAGCAGGCTGGTTAAAAAAATATTGGGCGCTCATCGTGGCCGGTATCCTCTATGTAGTGATCGTTGTCGCGACCCTGTTCGCGCAGTTGAGCGGCCAAACGGCGTCAAAAACCTTGACTTACGAAGCGCCTGACCTTCAACAAGCGGTCACCAGCCGTTATGTTGTTTACGATCCGGCCGGCGAAGAAGCAGGAGAGATGACCTGCCTGCTCGAGCCAAAGGAGGATGTGATTGCATTAGCGTGCCAGGAAAGCATCACACCTTTTGAGGTTCAAAAAGGGTCCAGTTATTTCAAAGAGACCGGCCATACCGCCGAGCTTGAAGTGGTTTGGGATCGTTCAACCCTTGATGTTAAAGAATACCAATATGAAAAGCAATATGACAACGGCATGGGTTATACAAGCGAGCTGACCGACGGCATGCTTGGGACAACCTCATCAGATCGCTCGGACGTAGTGGAGGTTCCCGACGGCGCCTTGCTGGACCACGAATGGCATTGGCGAGTCAATCACCTTGAGGTGAGCAATGGATTATTCTTTAAACCTTCGTATATTAGTCTTGACCGTTGGGATGATGCCTTGCAACAATCAGCACCTGCTGTGACCGAAGAGGTGCTGCACGTTCAGGGCGAAGAAAAGCTTGACCTTCCTTTTGGCAAGGTGAAAGCCTGGAAGGTCTCTCTGGCTGGGCAAACAGTTTGGTTTGACAGTGCTGATGATGCCGCTCCCCTGCCGGTGAAAATTGATGACGGGATGCTGGTTTACCTGCTGGCAGGCGAATAAGAAGTTAAAACCTGAAAATAGAAGAGTGATCCCCCTGGAAGGCAGGTGTGGATCACTCTTTTTCAATCTGTTATTTGTTTTCTTTTAAGATCCTTTTCGCGACCTTGAAGGAACTGGGGATGACGTTGTTGATGCCCCCGCCGCTCTCGCTTTGCGCGCCAATGAACCACAACCCCTCAACGGGTGTTTTGTGGGGGATCTTCCAGCTGTTCATCACGGGTGCCAACCCGCCGAAGGCGTGATGGTCAAGGTGGGTCAGTTTACGCAATTCAACCGGGCTGAGGATGTGCCTGACCACGATGTGCTTGCGCAAGCCCGGCAGTTTCTTTTCTGCGAATTCCAGCAGCTTGTCGGCGTATTCCTCTTTGCGGGTTTCCCAATCACCGTCGGCTAGTTTATCGGGGCAGATGGTGTAAATGGTCAGGGCGTGTTTGCCTTTGGGGGCCATGGCCGGTGAACGAAGGCTGGGGAAGTGAACCACGAAACCGGCTTCTCCTTCATGGTAGATCCCTGCACGGGCGCGTTTCACTTCGCCTTCAATATCGTAAGAGCCATAAAAATATGTACAGACCGTATGCAGGACCTCCGAGGGGTCGTAATCGACTCCCAGGTGGATCATGAATACCGACCCCATCAATGGGATCGAAAGCACCTTGTCAATGAATTTCTGAGTTAACGACCCTTCAGGCAGCAGGCGGGTGAAGGTTTCTTTTGCCCCCCCTGAAGCGATCACCAGGTCGCAGTCATGCGCCTTTCCATGCTGGTCCACGACGCCGCAAGCCCGGCCGTCTTTCAGGACGATCTTGTCGATCGCGCAATTCAGGTGGATCGAACCCTCGCAGGATTGGACGGCCTCTTCCATGGCTTGCATGAGCGTTTTAAGGCCCCCGATAATGGAATAGAAACGGGTCATCACGGCGTTCTTGGCAAGTTGGGCGGGCATGCGTTTTTCAAAAGTAATCTCCCCGTTGAGGCTGAAAATGCCCAACCCGGGGAATTGCGAAGGAGGTGTGAAAAAGTCCGCCAAAATGGACATGAACACGCATTTAAGTTTTTCCGATCTAAAGTAGCTGGCTAGCAGTTTCTCGGCACTCCATTTCATTCTGGGCAAGAAGGGCAGCAAGGTCATATAAAACGCGATCTTTGTACCAATGCCTTCTTTTTCCATACGGCCGCCGAGGGTGACCAGACGGGTAAAGCGCACGTAGTCCTTCCAGTAGGCATCCAGCCCCGCCGCCTCTTCAGGGAATTGGTTTTTCAGGAACTCCATGCGCCACAGCAGGCCGCCGTATTCTTTCGGTACGCGGATGGTGAAATCAGGGAAGGAATATTCGCGTTCGTCGCGCACGACGGAGATCTTGTCGAGCACACCCAGTTCGTCAAGGATGGCGCCGATATATTCCTGTTTTTCAAAGGCCTCCACGACTAGCTGTCCGTAATCCCAAGCAAAACCGTCCGCTTCCATGCCGCCGGTGACACCGCCCACACGGTTGAATTGTTCAAAAACCTCGACCTGGTGTCCTTTCCTGGCCAGGGTCAGCGCGGCAGTCATTCCCGCCACGCCGGATCCAATGACTGCGATCTTCATGCGGCCTCCTTGGAAGCTTTCTCTGCTTCCATTTTTGCGATCTTCTCAAGCATTTCTTCATAACGTTTTCTGGTGAGAGGATAGACAGCCAGCATGAGGTTGGCCAGGAGGATGAGGACGCCCGGCAGCACGCCGATCAACAGGCGAATCCCCAGGATCGAGCGCGCATTTTGCATGACATCCGGCACGTAGCCAAATAGTTCAAGACCCTGGCCGACGAGAAAGCCTGCCAGCGCGCCGCCCAGGGCGACCACAAAGGTCCATACGCTGTAATAGACGCCTTCACTGCGGCGGCCGGTCTGAGCGTAGCCGAACTCCACCGTGTCGGGGACAATGGCCCAGGGGCCGACGTAATGGGAGGAGAAACCGACGCCCGCCAACGCCATCAAGATCAGCGCGGGGATGTTGCCCAGTTTATCGGCGAAAAAGGCAAAGGCCGTCACGGTCACCAGGGTAAGCGTCATCCCGGCAAAGTAGGCCTGCTTTTTTTCAAATTTCTTGCAAAGCCATACCCATAGAGGGATGGTCAGCATGCTGGCGACCAGTAGGGCGATCATGGCCAGGGTGACCGCGGCTTCATCGTTGATAAGATATTTATAGTAATAGATCAGCATGGTCTGCATGATGGCCACCGCCGTGGAGTTAATAAACCAGGTGAAGAGGATCATCAGATAGGGGCGGTTAGAGAATACGTCTTTTAACGATTTTAGAACATTGCCGCCGATCTTTGCCTCGACCACCGGCGGTTCCTTGACGCTGAAAAAGGTGACCAGCAGGGAGAGGGCGGCCAGAAAGCCGAAGACGGCCGACATGCCGATAAACCCGGCCGTACGGCCCGAAAAGAGCGCCATCAAAGGCATGGCAGCGCCCGCACCGAGCAGGGTTCCGATCACCGCGAAGAACATTTTATAGCCTGAAACGTTGGTGCGTTCGTTGTAGTCGCTGGTCATTTCAGGCAGGAGGGCGTTATAGGGGATGTTGGTGAAGGAATACACCGTGCAGAAGAACACGTAGGTCAGCATGGCCCAGATGAACTTTCCGGTCTGTCCGTCGATGCCCGGGTTGCGGAACATGAGCACAAAGGCGATGCCAAAAGGGATGGCAAAGAAGAGCAGGTAGGGCCGGCGGCGTCCCCAGCGTGATTTGGTGTGGTCAGAGATCGAACCGATGAGGGGGTCGATGACGGCGTCCCAGATCTTGCCGACCAGCAGGGCTGTGCCGGCGATGCCGGCGCTGAGGCGCACTTCGTCAGTGAGGAAGTTCATCAGCCAAAAGGAGGTGAGGGTGAAAAAGATGCTGCTGCTGAACTCGCCGGCACCAAAACCGAGTTTCGTCCTGAGGGAAAGGATGTTTTTCATGAATGGCTCCTGTTTATTGGATGAACCAGGCGCAGCTTAAGGCGATCAATAGCTGACCCCCGGCGTAGCAGATGGGGCCGACGGTGAATTTCCCCGGCTTGTAAAAGCGCTGCATGCCGTATTCCACGTCGCCGAGGAAGATCATGATGCTGCCGGCCGTGATCAATACTGCCGCGGTAAGGGGGAAGACCCCCGCGGAGAGCGTGGAAATGGCGCGAGTGACCATGAAGGGCAGGATGAGCCCGTAGATCATGACCGGCAGTTTGTATTTGCCTAGTTTCTTCCAATAGATGACCATGAGAAGGATGTAGATGAGCAGGAACAGGACGCCAGTGAGGATGTCGTGGCGGTGGAACCCCTGGTTAAAGACCGTAAAGACCAGCGCGTATTCCAGATAGGCGACGATGAAGAAAAGAATCCCGGCAATGAAGATCTTGTCGTTGTTCATGTCGATGTTAAAAATATCGGCCACAAAGCACAGGCCGAGGCCGATCAAGATCCACGTGGTGTAAGAGGAATTCGTTTGCGGGTTAAGCAAAGTGAGGCCCGCGATCAACAGGGAAAGGAAGGTGGTCAGGGGCTGAATGATGGCTGTGAGTTTCAGGTTTTCACGGTTGCGGGCGACCAGGTAAATAATGATCAAAATGATATTTAACGGCACTGGTATAAGGTGCAGATTCATGATGGTTCCTCTCTTTGCGATTATGGGATCAGATCAGTTAAGTATATATCAGGCATGTGAAGAATATATGGGTATGAACGGCACTTGTGCATTGCTGAGATCGTTCCTATGTCATCGATGACACAAACATTATAGCAATTTTCATGCTTAAGTCAAGCAGGGGGCGGTTTTTCAATCTGGTTAAGGGTGAAAATGAGGATGTTGTCATAAAAGTAAGGGCGATTCATGAATCGCCCTTACCAGTGCAGGTTATGATGCCATGCAGACCGTATAAATGGTGGTATGGCAGAAATATTTGACCCTTTTTTATGGCCCCTTTTTGATCAACTAATCGATCTCCTGGATCACGAGGCTGCCGATGGCAACTTCCAGATTGAGGGTGATCTTGTTGGCGCCCGCGTCTGCCTTGGGGGAGCGGATGGTGTCTCCGTTGCGGGTGTAACCGACAGGGAGGGTGGTTCCCACGATGGCGTTGTCGGTTTTGATCAACACTTCGCTGCCCGCCGGAACTTTGATGACCAGTTCACCAATGGCCACACTGGCGCTGGCTTCCACATCCAGGTCCTCGGGCAGGGTGATGACGGTTTGGCCGATGCCCATTTCACTCTCAAATTCAGACACCAGGGTGTCACTGAGGTTGACGCGCATTTCTCCGATACCGGTACCCGCGGTGAGGAAGATGGGAATCTCGGAGTTCAGGTCGAACTCCCAGGGGCTGATGGAAGAATGCACGGGCAGGATGACCACGTCATTGGCTTCAATGGCGAGGCGGCTTTTGCCGTTTGCTGGGGCGTCATAGACGGGTTGTAGATCGATCTCTTTGGGAAGTCCGGCTTTGCCCGAAACGAGCACGTCGTCCTCCGCGCCGCCGCTGAGATAAAGCTCTCCAACGGCCACGCCAAAGCGTACTTCCGCCTCTTTGGCTTTATCGAGCGACTGCTCAAAGGGGACGGACTTCATGCCCATGCTGAAATAAGGTGAAACCGTGGCCAGCCAGACGATGCCGCCGATGAGGGCGATGCCCAACGCGACGCGAATGAGGTTGCTCCAGATTGAGGCGCGGTGGCCGAAGATGACGTCCAGGCCGATGGCGACCAACAGGACGGGCCACAACTTGAGCAGCAGGGAGAACCCGCTGTCTTCAATGTAACCTAGGTTGGCCAGCAGCAGCACAGCACCCAGACCGAGCAAGACCAGGGGGCCGACCCAGCCGTCGCGCTTGTAGAGGCCGTCGAGCCCGGCAATGAGCAGGATGACCGGCCAGTACTGGGTCAGGTTCTGCCAGACCGTGCCCGAAAGCGAGCCGGTGTTGATCATCAAGATCAAAACACCAGCCGCCACCAGCAAAAGGGGAAAGAAAAGGCTCGCGGGTTTACGGTTATCGTTCATCTTGTCAGTCCTTCCGCGTGGCCCTGATGAGCAGGGCGATGCCGGCCAGCAGGATCAAGGCTGCCCAGATCACGCCGGAATCCAGCCAGTTCAACCAGGGCAGGTCTAGCTGGCGCAGGAGGAAAAAGCCTCCTGCCAGGACCAGGGCGATGCCGATGAATCGGGCGGTGTTCTGGTTGGGCTGCCTGATGGCGGTGATGAAGTCGTCGCGCACCATTCCGGCGCGTTCCTTGATGTCTTCCCCGTCAAAACGTTCAGGATGGGTATCGGTGTAGACATGCTCTTCGAGGGGCACAACGATCCACATGATGAAATAGACCAGGGGACCGAATCCGCCCAGCAGGGTGAGCACGATGAAGAAAAGGCGCACAATGGTGGTATCGACGTTGAGGTATTTGGCAAGGCCTCCGCAAACACCGCCCAGCATGCGTTCCGTTTGACTGCGATAGAGTTTATTGGTCATGACTGGCTCCTATTCCTTCTTGGTGAGGAATGACCGGGTGACCAGGTAAATGCCCACGCCGATGAAGGCCACGGCCCAGACCCAGCCAAAGACGGTGTTCATAAGCGCGCCGGAACCGATGAGGATGAGGGAACCCAGCACGAAACAGATCGCGGCGGGGATCCAGGGCCATTTTTCGTTCCTGCCCGAGGGGATCAGGCCGACCGCGGCAAAGGTGGCGGCGATGCCCAGAAAGAACAGCCCGCCCTGCAGCATGCCGTGGCCACCGTGAATACCGGCGATCAGGGCGATGGTGGCCAGCGCACCGGCGGGGATGACGGCCCACCAGTTGGAAGGCTTGATCAGGTACACCCCGAGGAAGCCCAGGGAAATGGAACCGAGGAAGATGGTGCCGCCGTAAAGACTGGTGAAGCTGGGAGCCAGATCGCCCAGAGCGATGAGGGCAGCCAGACCGACGAGGGTGGAGCCGGGGATCAACGCCCACCAGCGTTCCCTATCCTGAAGTAGCACGTAGAAGAAGACCAGCCCGCCGGCCAAAAAGAACATGGCCACGAACAACCCGCCGATGGGCAGGTGAAAGATCTGCTGCACCAGAAAGAGGATGCCTGCTAAAACGAGCAGACCACCGAAGAACATCTCTTTGGATATTTTTTTCATGTTTACACTCCGATCAGTGGATGGAGACGGAACCGACTCCGCCTTCGTAGAAGATCTCGACCTTGTTGGCTGCGGTGGCATAGTCGGCTGACTGATAGGTGTGGCCGTTCTGCACGAAACGTGTGGTATCCACATCGATGCCGGAAAGGCCGCTGGATTCGCTGATGCTGGCGGCCACGCCCTGCGGAACGCGCAGTTTAACCTCGGCGGCACCGGATTTTACGGTGACGCGGGTGAAGCCCGCGGCGGCCGGAAGCTGGATATCGGTGGAGCTGGCCCCGGTTTCAAGGGTCAGTTCGCTGACCTTGAGGTCCAGCAGATTCAAGTGGGTCTCGCAGGCGCCGGTGTGGAAGCGCAGCTGCAAGGGGATGTCCTTGTTCAGGCGCACGTCCCATTCAAAGCCTCTGTTGCCGTACATCCAGCTGCCGGGGAAGATATCGGCAGGGGGGTTGATCTTGAGGACGGCTTTGCCGTTGACGTGCTGCAGGTCTTCGCTAAGACCGCCGGCAAAGGTGCCGCCCAACAGTTCCTGCGCGTCAGCGGAGGGGCCGACGTTCATGCGGCCGGCACCGTAATTCACCGTGATCTCCGCGGAGGTGTCGCCACTGAGGGGGATGGAGCGTGCGACGGTTTCGGTGGAGCCTTTCCAGATATAGGGGCCGAGGATGAACCAGACGCCCAGCAGCACCAGCACCAGAGGCCAGAAGTAACGCCAGACGTGGCTGGTGACCACGCCCAGGTTGATGCCCAACAAAACGACACCCAATAAAACGATCAATGAACCAAAAAATAAAGCGGACCTTCTCATGTTTCTCTCCTGAAGATGATCAATTGCGGGGGCGCAGCAGAGTGCGCAGGCCGATGAGCACGCCGGCGGCGATCAGCAGCACCGGCCAGTAATCGCCGAAGGCTCTGAAAGCGCCGAAAAACGCGCCGAAAATGATGAACAGCACCAGGCTGGTGCCGATGGTATCGAGGGCGGAACGCATGGAATAGCGGTCGCGCGCGCCTAAAAGGTGGGCCAGCACCATGCCGATGCCCGAGAATCCGGGGATGAGGGCCCACATGTAAGACCAGCTGCCCCAGTTACCGGTCATGTTCTGATAATAAAGAATGCCGCCGATGCCTCCCACCACCAGGGCGGGGACGGCCATATCAGGGGCGCCGACGATTAGGCCGAGCACGAGCAAGCCCGCGGCCACGGCGAGGATGATGACAGGCCACGAGTAATCGATATTGAGCCATTGATTGAACTGCGGCACGATGTTGGCCAGGACGAAATAGACGCCAACCAGCACAAGGATGACGCCAATAGCAAGACTGGAACGTTGAGAACGATTCATACCTACCTCCAAATAAATGAGTTTCTTTAGACAATATACGCAGTGCCAGCGTGAAGGTTGCAGGCTTCTTATATATTAGTTGGAAATGATCTTCATCCAATGAGGGGGGGCGTGGGGTAGTTTTTTCAGAAGTTACCCTTTTCACTAAAATATCACCTTTTTTAATTGAAAGCCTGCCTTGAAATTAATTACGCGATGTATATACTTTTTTATGGAGGGGAAGACGGATTTATACAATAAGAGTTTTTCAGGATTCGTTTGTGTATGGAAAATTGTCTGTACAACTTCTTGAAATATATTGACTTTCTTCCCAATCTGCATATAATAGGACAAAATATGTCAATTATGGGAGTCTTGATGAACTTGCATTGCTTGTGTTTACGGCGGGGAGCGATCTAACACCGCCGGAGTGCCAAAACCCTTTCACGGTCAACTTCTCAGGCGGCGGTAGACGTCCCCGCACTTTTGTTGCGAGCGCACACCGTCGCTTTTGATTTAAGTTGGCCGTTTTGTATTTAAAAAGAAGGAAACCATGAAAATCGCAAATGACGTCACCGAACTGGTGGGCAACACGCCGCTGGTAAGGCTGAACCGCCTGACGAAGTACAGCCTGGCCGAGGTGGCCGCCAAGCTGGAGTATTTCAATCCCTCGCACAGCGTGAAAGACCGCATCGGGGTGGCGATGGTGAATGCCGGTGAAGAGGCCGGGCTGATCACCAAAGACACGATCCTGGTGGAACCGACGAGCGGCAACACGGGCATCGCGCTGGCCTTCGTGGCGGCCGCGCGCGGCTACAAGCTGGTGCTGGTGATGCCCGACACGATGAGCAAAGAACGGCGCATGCTGCTGCGCGCCTACGGGGCGGAGCTGATCCTCACGCCGGGCAGCGAGGGCATGCCGGGCGCCATCCGCAAAGCGGAGGAACTGACCGCCTCGGACAAACGTTATTACATGCCGCAGCAGTTCAAGAACGCGGCCAATCCCGCGATGCACCGCCGCACGACGGCCGAAGAGATCTGGCGAGACACCGACGGCAGGGTGGACGTGGTGGTGGCCGGTGTGGGTACGGGCGGCACGATCACCGGTGTGGGAGAGGTGCTGAAGGCACGCAAACCCTCGGTCAGGATGGTGGCGGTGGAGCCCGAGGCCTCCGCGGTGCTATCCGGGGGTGCCAAGGGGCCGCACGCGATCCAGGGTATCGGGGCGGGCTTCGTGCCGGAGGTGTTGAACACCGCCATATACGACGAGATCATCCAGGTGAGCAATGAAAACGCGCTGCAAACCGCTCGTGACATGGCCACCCAGGAGGGGCTGTTGGTGGGGATCAGTTCCGGCGCGGCCACGTGGGCGGCTTTGCAGGTTGCCGCGAAACCCGAGAACAAGGGAAAACTGATCGTGGTGATCATCCCCTCGTTTGGAGAACGTTATCTCAGTACGGCGCTATTTGCCGGCCTGGCAGACTAGGACCATTCAATGGAGGGAGCGATGCCGTTTTCTTTGATTCGATATATTCGTGAGGATGTGCGTTCGGTCTTTGAGCGTGACCCTGCCGCACGTTCCGTTCTTGAATTGCTGTTGGCCTACCCCGGGCTGCATGCCGTGTGGGCGCACCGCACGGAACATTGGCTGTGGATGCACGGCTTGAAGCTGCTGGCACGCTGGCTGTCGCAGATCACGCGCTTCTGGACGGGGATCGAGATCCATCCCGGGGCGAAGATCGGGCGCAGTTTTTTCATCGATCACGGCATGGGGGTGGTGATCGGCGAGACGGCCGAGATCGGTGAACGCGTGACCCTTTATCACGGGGTGACGCTGGGAGGCACCAGCCTGCAGAAGGGCAAACGCCACCCCACGCTCGAAGATGACGTGGTGGTCGGTGCCGGGGCGAAGGTGCTGGGCAACATCACCATCGGGGCGCACAGCCGCGTGGGGGCCAACGCGGTGGTGGTGAAGTCCGTGCCGGTCAACTCGGTGGTGGTGGGTGTGCCGGGGCAGGTGGTGAGCCGCAGCCTGCCGGCAGCCAGCGGGCCTGACCTGGAGCACGGACGTCTGCCGGATACGCTGGGTGAATCGGTGGCTTCGTTGTTGAACCGGTTGGAGGTGGTGGAAGAACGCCTGAAACTGCAGCAAGATGAGATGCGCAAGAACGGTAAGAAGGAAGAACCGGGCACGCCGCACCGGGTGCATACCCCGACGGACGGGGTGTGGCACGGGGAAGACTTCATGATCTGATTTACAAATAGTACATCGTTCGGGAATCATTAAGGAGATTCCAGAACGATATTTAGAGCAGATTCCGGGGATTTGCCCTTAAAATCCCCGGAATTCTTTATTTATGGCAATTTATGCACCGAATCACTAAAGGTAGGGGCGATTCATGAATCGCCCCTACCTGTTGGACAACCTCATTCGTTCTCCAAAGCGCAGATTTC
>CAZNAF010000027.1:0-29088 GCA_964570925.1 uncultured Anaerolinea sp. | reverse complement strand
AGGTCACAGGTGCTGTCGGTTACGATTTTTAGTTTCATTGTGCCTCTCAGGTATTTATATTGAACAAGTTATAATCATTATACACAATGGGATGAACAAGCAAGTAGGATGTATAGGGTTTTATTAATTTACGTTTTGAGGATCGCGCATGCATTTGAAATATTTGGGGCAAACAGGGTTTTTGATCTCGTTGGAAGAGGGGAATTTCCTTATTGACCCATACCTGAGCAATTACGTGGTGAGCAGCGGAATTGGGGACGCGCGATACTTTTCAAGGCAGTATCCGCCGCCGGTTTCCATTGAAGAACTGAAAAATATCCGGGCTATTTTAATCACTCATGACCACGCCGACCATTGTGACCCTGAAACGGTTTTACCGATCCTGAGTAACAATCCTGATTGCCGCGTGATCGCACCTGAACCCGCCCACGAGATATTGGTGAAGAAGGGGATGGATGGATCTCGCTGCTTAACACCCTCCCTTACAAATTGGCAGTCAGTTGGCACAATTCAATTCATAGCGCTGCCTTCTGCCCATTACGAACTGGATCAGGACACAAAGACAGGAGCCTATCCATATCTGGGGTTCGTGATCAAGCATCGTGACGTGATTCTTTATCACGCCGGTGATACCATCCTCTACGATGGTATGGTCGAACAGCTGAAAAAAATATCAAAGGATTACGACGTCTGCTGCCTGCCTGCAAACGGTAGAGATGCCAACCGTGAAGCACTGGGGATCATCGGGAATCTTCAACCGCAGGAAGCTCTGTGGTTGGTGGATCAAATACATGCCAATACGCTCATCCCCACCCATAACGATCTTTTCAAATCAAACCAAATTGACCCTTCGATATTGACGAATATCCAGGAGGCGCAATACCCTGCACAAACGGTCAAATGGCTTCGCGCGGGAGAGGAACTGATCCTCTAAAGAAAAACCGCTCTTAGGGGAGCGGTTTTTTTGAACCTAATGTTCGTGGCAGTTGCAGCCACCTTCTTCGTCGCAATCACAATCACCTTCGCAATCACAATCGTGATAGTGGAGATGCCCGTGTTCAAGTTCCTCCGGCGAGGCTTCGCGGAGACCGAGAATTTCAACCTTGAAATGCAGATCTTTGCCTGCCAAGGGGTGGTTGAAGTTCAATGTAATGGCTTCCAGGCTGATCTCTTCGATAAATGCGCTCAATTCTTCGCCTTCATCGTTGGTCACGCTGATCTCCAGCCCGATTTCCAGAGGGATTTCTTCAGGGAACTCTGCTTTGGGAACTTCCATAAAGCCGTCCGGGTCGTATTCACCGTAGGCTTCCGCTGCTTTAACCATTACCTCTTTGGTCTCGCCGATGCTCATCCCGTCAATGGCCTTCTCGAGGCCGGGAATGATATTTTCATAACCTTGAATGAATTCAAGGGGTTCTCCGGGTTCGGTGGCATCGATCATCTCGCCATCGACGGTTAATTCATAGTCCATGCTGACCACCAGGTCATTGGCGACTTTATTAAGATTACTGTTTGTGCTCAAGGGAACTCTCTTTCTCTTGTGTTTTGATAGACGCGGGATTATATCATGGTCGGCCCCATTTTTGGGATCCTCTCACATCTCTATACCGGCTATTATTTATTGGGAAAACACTTCGCAGGCGGGAAATGCAGCGGCATGCCTGATCTGGTCGATGGCCAGGGTGATGGTATCAAAAGAAAGATCGGTTGAAAAATGGTTTGGTAAAACCTGGTTCCAATTGATGCTGTTAAAAAATGATGCTGCGGATCCTGAAGTGTTGATCTCGCAAAACTGAGACCATGCACTGATCTCAAGGTCATAATTCCAGCTGGAAAGGTTTTCAGTTGCCACGCCCGGCTCCACTCCGGCAGGTTGGCTGCCAGTCAACCAGGTGAAGAAAAGGTTTGCCGAGGTGTCATCCACAACGAAATAGCCGGAAAAATCCAGGTCGTAGGACTGTTCCATACGTGAAATGAAAAGGTTTGTCAAGCGCTTGTCTGAAGTGATCCTGAATGCCTTGGTTATATCTTTTGTTCTTTCCGTTAACGATTGCGAAGTTAATGGCATGACCATGAGGTGAGGTGGGTTAGCCGGATAGAACAGTACGCTCCAGGCAGAAACCATTGCAGGTTTTTTGGCGCTTAAGTCATCCACATGGACGACCAAAAAGTTTTGTTGTTGGGGTATGGCTGTGGGTTCCAGGCCTGCAACCTGGATGGTGGGTAGGCTTCTATTTTGAAAGATCGAATCGGCGATCTTGAATCCCAAGAATACAAACAAGACAAAAAGCGGGAGGACAAGAAGCGCCGTCTTTTTTTTCATAATTTCAGTCTTCCTTTGTGAGCATCCAAAATCCTGATGGATATTATTTTAACATCTAAAAACGGACAGAATTACTCTCACCAGGGATCAGGTAAGAATGGCTCTGAGCGCGTAAACGAAGAATCCGCATAATATGCCGGCGATTGCGGTGACCAGGCCAACGGTGAGCCCTTTGGTTAAAACGGCAACTCTGGATTGAGAGAGCAATCCGGCAGTCCATCGACGTAATCTGGTGGAATTGGATAACATGGGGATGGCGAAATCCCAAAATTTTAATTCTAGGGCTTTGGCAATACGTGATACCATGCGATCCTCTATCTGGAAGTGGTAAGTTTTAGAATTTTTCCTTCTTCGTTCGCTGTCACACGTACCGTTCTGGGGATCATTTTTCCATCCGCTGCCTTTGCTTTTCCGTGAAAGATCAGTTGGTATTTGTCACCAGGCAGTGAGGATACGGAAGGGTTCGCTCCTCGTACCTCAGGAAACTGAAGGTAAACGGAGCTGCATACACGATTTTTTGCTCCAGAGTCCATCTTGTATTTCTCCTAACGCACCTTACGGCGCAAGAAAGCCGGAATATCCAGATCATTCGGGTCTTGTGAAAAACCCATTCCTTCCAGACCGGCAGAAGCCAGTGTTTCAGGAATTGATGAGGTTTCCGGTTGTTTTTTTTCTAAAATGATTGGTTCAGGATGTGCTTCCACAATAGCAGGGCGAGAAGAATCTACCGAAGTAGCACCGATGCCGGTCAGCACCAGGATCACCTGAACGCGGTCTTCCATGATCTCGTCACACAAGATACCGGGGATGATCTCCGTCTCTGGACTGGTACGCAATTGGAGGTAGCGTAGGGCATCGGTCACCTCACCAAAGGAAAGGTCACTTCCTCCTGTAAAGTTGGCGATGATCCCGTGCGCGTCTTCAAGATTCACTGTTTCAAGCATGGGATGGTGCAAAGCTTGCTCAAGGGCTTTCATGGCTTTGTCTTCACCCTGGCTTGTTCCAATGGCCAGTAATGACCCGCCGCCGTTTTTCATCGTGGCGCGCACATGCGCGAAATCAACGTTGATCAAACCTGATTGGGTGATTAACTCGGAAATTCCCTGAACACCCTGGCGAAGCACGTCATCCGCCATCCGGAAGGCCATTTCAAGTGGTACATCCGGCGGGGCACATTGCAGTAAGCGGTCATTTGGAACACTTATCAGGGTATCGGTGAATGGCTGCAATTTGGCCAGTCCCTCGCGCGCGTTCTTTTGTCTGCGACCGACCTCAAACGAAAATGGAAGGCTAACCACACCAATGACCACAGCGCCGAGTTCTTTGGCGAGTCGGGCGGTAACCGAGATAGCCCCGGTGCCCGTACCTCCACCCATACCGGCGGTAACGAAAACCATGTCCGCGCCAGCGAGAGCCTCAGTAAGGGCTGCTTCGCTTTCTTCCGCAGCGGCCTCACCAATTTCCGGGTTACCGCCTGCTCCCAGTCCGCGCGTAAGAATTGGTCCAAGCTGAATTTTTATGTCAGCCTGGCTGTTATGCAATACCTGGGCGTCTGTGTTGGCGGCAATGAAATCGACGCCGCACAAACCAAGTTCGATCATACGATCCACGGCGTTTTGTCCCCCGCCGCCAAGACCGACCACCTTGATCACGGGTGCTTTGGCCTGGATGGGAGTGTGCAGGATAGGGGTCATGGGGAGTGTCACGTTCATGGTTTCACCTCTCTAACAGTTGTGTTGCAATACTTGTACCATCGCCGCTGATTTGATCCACGATGCAGCCGCTGTTGCGCAATTGAATGATCGCATTCGTAGCAAAATCCTTGTCGCCGCCCACCACGGTCACCTTTTTCGCCAAGGCTGCTTCTGAAATGGAAAAGCCCACAGTGGGGTGGTGTTTGCGCATGAAAGGTCGAATGACTTCCAAATGCCAGTCAGCCACCCCCCAGTCATAAAGGGGGAGAAGAAGGTAATGCGCAATTGGTCGTTCTTCAACACTCACGTCACTTTTTTGCGCGGGTTCAGGAAAATCCTGCGGGACGTAACGCGGGATCGGTCTGTCTGTTACTGGCGTAACTACTTTTTGCGCGCCGCCGGAAAGGATGCGGAAGGCCGGGATCTCAATACCTTCAGAGTTGATCCAGGCCTGAGTGGATGACTCACTGTCCGCTTCAGCGGCCAAAAGCCAGAAATTGATGCTCAAAACAGGCTCATCAGTTTCTTGTTGATAAATACGCTCCAGCATAGCCTGAACGATTTCCGCGTGTACTTCAGGGGAATAAAAAGCATCCGGGGTTTTAACACCGGCACCAAACAAAAAAATCGGAAGGTCCCTGATACCGAGAGCCGCAGCGATGGAACGCATCCATACGTGGTTGTTAAAACCGCGTTGATCCTCGGATCCTTCAGGTGTCAGGTAAGGTCTGACCTGGTTCCACTTTTCTGGTCCGCCGTCTCCCCAGGCTAATTCGTGACCAAAGGTATAGGCAAAGCTCGCTACGGCCATCTTTTGCAACAACTCTTTGTTTCCACGCCTTTGAATGGATTGAAGCGATGATTTAAAAAAGGAAGTGTCCCAATAGCTCCCGCCAGGCATGAGGGGAGGGAAGACCGGGATAAGGCCTTGACGAAGGGCTTCTGATGCCAGGGGTAGAAACCGATCGATGAACCTTTCCACTAGGTCCTGGTGAGACCAGCCGGCGGATGACCAGCTGGAAGATTGGTTGGGGGTATCGAACAAAACAACATAACGAACACCCCAACGCGCGTAAGACGAAAAGATCGGGCGAAGGTCTTCAGCAGAAGGTGACTCCGGCAGCTTAAGTTTAAAATGGATGACCGGTTCGATCTGTGCTTCGATCAAGCCGGTGATGAATTGTTCGGGAATAGCCCTTTCAGCTTCCGAAAGCAAAACGACCCAGGCGGCTTTAAGTCTTTTTAACTCGGGCAGCCAGGTGGAAAGATCCTGAGATGAATAATGCAGGGTGTCTTGAAAATAATGGAATCCGATCGGGTTGTTACCGGGCTGTTTAGCATAATTCATCATGTTCGAATCCGACCTCTTGATTTCTTTATCTTTAACAGAGTGGTAGCAAGTAACATGCCAGACCGCTTTTCAGAGTCTTAACGTCTGCTATAATACCTGCCATGATATTGGTAACCGGAGGGACAGGGTTCATCGGCACCCACCTGATCAGGGCGTTGGTAGAATCAGGGCACGAAGTGCGTATTTTGCTTAAACCTTCCGCTGTCTCTCCTAACTTTCCCAAGGGAATTCCGGTCGAAGTTGCGGTAAGCAGCCTCACGGACCAACGCGCGGTGAGAGCGGCCTTAAAGGACGTTCGGCAGATCTTCCATTTGGCAGGCGCCGAAAGGAAAGGCAGCCAGGGAGATTTAGATCAGGTGGATGTGGAAGGCACCTCCACGCTATTGCGTGCGGCCAAAGACACTCAAATTGAACGGATCTACTTCCCCAGCCATCATGGTGCGGCACGAGCGTCAGCCTTTCCTGTCTTAAAAGCAAAAGCGATCGCTGAGAATTGGATCATTAACAGCGGCATTCCTTACACGATCCTGCGCACCGGATCCATTTTTGGGCCAGGTGACCAGTTTGTCGTTCCGTTATACAGGCTGATCAAAACCGTCCCACTGATCTTCTTGATGCCATCCAAAGGCCATGTGCTTTTACAACCTCTGTGGATCGACGATTTTATTAACGTCCTGCTTCTGACCATGGAAGACCCGAAAGCGGTTAACCGCATTTATTCCATCGGGGGCATGGAAGCCATTCCATACAGGGAAATCGTAAAACTCGTAATGCAAAAAACCGGTTTGAAACGATACGTGATCCCCGTTTCACCGGCCAGCTTGCGCATCATGACCTTGTGGATCGAACAGATCTTTCCGAAATTCCCGATTTCGATCTATTGGCTTGATCATCTGGCAGAAGACCGTACCGCCAATCTGGACAGCCTTCCAAGGGAATTTGGTATCATCCCGGCAAGATTTCATCAGAATCTCGATTTTTTACATTCAGAAATTCGCAAAAGGGCATAGTGTTCATCGATGACCTCAAAAAAACACCTCACCATCCACGCTCATTTTTACCAACCCTCACGTGAAGATCCTCAAAGCGGTGCGATCCCGGATGAAGAAGGCGCCAGGCCTTATAAAAACTGGAATGAACGCATCTTTTCTGATTGTTATTTACCCAATATCGAATTGGGAAATTTCTCGAAATTAAGTTTTAACATCGGACCAACGCTGGTGCGTTGGTTTGAAAACCAACACCCTGAAGCGCTCGCAAGGATCGTGGAGGCTGACCGTCAAAATCTGAAAAGATTCGGGGTTGGAAACGCCATGGCCCAGGCTTTTCATCACACCATTTTGCCCTTGATGAACCGCCGTGATAAACAAACTCAAATACGTTGGGGCATCGCTGATTTTCAACGCGTTTTTAAGCGCAAGCCGCAGGGGCTGTGGTTGCCTGAATCAGCGGTGGACATGGAAACACTGGAAGTATTGGCCGAGAACGGCATTGAATTTACAATTCTGGCGCCCTGGCAGGCAGAGGCCGGCGACCTCGATCCCAGAAAGGCTTATCAGGTTATTCTGCCCAACCATAATTCCATCAAGGTTTTTTTCTATCACAGCGGTCTAAGTTCGCGCATCAGTTTTGACCCATTTGTCACCCAAAACGCGGACGAATTTATCCACCAATTCGTTAAACCAGAATATTCAACCGTGGATGAAAATCAATGGCTCCTGCTTGCCTCGGATGGCGAATTGTACGGCCACCATCAATCCTTCCGTGATAAATTCCTCTCTTATCTTCTCAATGGGTCTGCGGCGATTCAAAACGTGGAATTCTCGTTTCCGGCGCTTCAGCTTCAAACTCAGTCATCCTTTCCGTTGATGAAGATCAAAAATGAAACCTCCTGGAGTTGCCATCACGGCATACAAAGATGGCGCGGAGTGTGTGATTGCACCCCGCATAGTGAATGGAAAAAACACCTGCGCGAAGGACTCGAGAGAATAAAAGTTGAGATCGACAGGGAATTTGAAGAAACCTGCGCTGCTTCAGGCATCGATCCTTGGACGGCCAGAGATCACTATTGGCAGGTATTCTGTGAGGGTCAGCGCTTTGAGAATTGGATTCGAAGTCAGGCGAAGTCGACCATCTCTGGAGACCTGAAGGTGTTGGAGCAGGTATTTCTTGCGGAACTGGAAGCGCAGCGCATGTTTGCATCTTGCGGTTGGTTTTTCGAAGATCTGAACCGCATTGAACCAAAAAATAATCTGAACCATGCCGCCTACGCGGTTTGGTTGATCCGGTCAGCCCTTGGTAAGGATATAGCTATTTCCGCTATGCCCTCTTTTGAACGCTGTCAAAGCTGGCAGGTGCAGTTAAACGCCGCGGACCTGTTTCGAGGGATGCTGGCGCGGTATCAAGGCGATCGTGGTCAGGGCTGATTCAGTCCTCTTGCGTTCTTGAGCAGCACATCAACCTGATACTCTGAATTTGCATCCAGCTCTTTGATCTTGGTGGTCAAATCTTCCAGGGTGCTGATCTTTTCTGCAAGGTTGACCAGGTTGGCATTTTTTTCTTCCGCGGAATCCAGGATGGTCATCGTTTCCATCCAAAGAATCAATTTCGAAAAGGATTCCTTTTTATACCAGGCTTTACCCTCGTAGAGGTTGATTTTCAGGTATGCATGGATTTCAGGTGTGTTTACCCAGCGCTGCAAGATATCTTCAACCGCTTCTTCGCCGTACTCACGGAACCAGCATTGATGCAGGGTCGCGATTTTCAGTAACGCTTTGTATTCACTGACCTTATCTTCCGCAACGTGCATTCTGCGAAGTTCCTCGACAAGCGGATGAGCGAGGTCCCATTCATCCAGCCAGACCACGCTGGTTTCGGCGTAATCTTTTAAATTGACAAGTTTACCCAATTTGCTGACCACAACCCAACTGACCAGAACCTTCCAATCGGCAGGTTGCTCCAATACTTCCTGGTTTATCCTGGCCAGGAAATTTCCCACCCTTGTGAAGCCTGCCCCGGCAAATGTTTTTTCGAGAGAGGGTAATTGAATTAAGAATTGCATCAAGCGGCAGAGTTCTTCGACGAGTGGACCGGTTGAGGACTGGCATCTTGACAACCATTTTACCGCCTGGATCAAATGGTTGATCTTTTCTTCAAGCTGATCCATAAGTTTGCCGGACACTTTGAAAGAAGGTTTCTTTGCCGCTTTGTGCAGGATGCCGAGAAATTCTTCGTTGATGATGCTGTTCAGTGGAGTGAGCACCGGAGAAAGTCGTATCCTTTCCAGAACTTGATCAAGATCAGGTACGCCGGTATGACCAACCGCTTTGTATAGTTCGTCATAATCATGGATCGGATCGGCATGCACCACGCGGAAATCCGTGAAGACATGATGTTCAAATCCATTTAACTCAAATGAAAATCCTTCACGACGAATTTCCTGAACAGGACGCAAATAATGCATTCTTGTGCTCAGATCGTGAAAGCGAAGATACCCCTGACCATTTTCTGGTAATTCCAGAAACTGGAGGATGGATGAAATGGGCCTTTTTTCGGCCGGATTTTTTGTTGAAGCATATTGATAGGCTTGTGTGATACGGCCACTTGCTTTTTCATAAGCATTGTTATAGATGACAAGGGTTTTATGGTTCAGTAATTGGTTGGTATAGGCAAAAACGTTCTCATTGGTTTCGCCCTGAGAGGTAATAAAGTCATACAGGTTAAAATTTTCAACTCCGGCAAACATTTCTCTACGAAAGAGCAGCGGAAAAATCTCTAACTCATGTCTGCGCATCAGGGAGTCATCAACATTCTCCTCTAACAAAGCGCGGCTGTATTCCATGCCGTATTTTTCTGTGAAACCTTCGAATTGGCCATGGCCATACATGGGCAGGCCGGGCAAGGTTGCCATTAATGTGCACACTCCAAAATACTTGTCCCCATTGCCAAACTGGTCGATCGCGGTGCGTTCATCGGGATTGTTCATAAAATTGACATATCGCTTGAGGATCTGCGGATCGAAATCGAGCGTGTTCTTGATCAAGGTACGGTACCCGGCGTTGTCTTCATTACGCAGCATGTGCATGAAAGCGCTGTTATACACCCGATGCATACCCAGGCTGCGGACGAAATACCCTTCCATTAACCAGAAGGCTTCAGCCAGCAACAGGGTATCAGGAACTTCCTTTTCGACGCGTTCCACCACTTCACGCCAGAACTCTTTGGGGAGCGCCTGTTCGAATTCCGCCTTGGAGATCGCAAAGAACGACCTGGATGGGATGGCGCCGCCCGCGCCGGGTTCGGGATACCACAATCGTTGGATGTGTTTTTTGGCCAGGGTCATGGCCGCGTCAAAACGAATGATGGGGAACCGTCTTGCCACATCCAGGATGGTTTGGATGATCGCTTCACGGACTTCCGCGTCGAGATAATTTAATTGCGCCGTGTCATTCCAGGGCATCGAGGTGCCGTCGTTGCCGTGGTATATATACTTGACATCTCCGCTGCGTTTATCCCAGCGTCTGAAAACGACGGCGGCATCGCTGCGGTCATAATAATGGTCTTCGATCTGAATGGTGATATTCTCGTCGGATGACAGGTCCGGGCCTGAGAATTGATACGAGGGGTAGGGGGAGTCTGGCAGAGAAAGAAACCAGTCGGGGTGTCTATTCACCCATTCCGAATCAATGCCCATATGGTTGGGCACCATGTCACTGGCGAGGCGGATGCCAAACCGCTGTGCTTTTTGCTTGAGGTTTTCACATGCTCCGTCTCCTCCCAGATTATCAGCAATTCGGTACGCAAAAAGGGAGTAAGCCGAGGAATTGGCATCGGGATTACCACACAGTTGTTTGATCTTCGCCGAAGCAGGGCTGCGCTGCCATAAGCCGATCAACCACAATCCGCTGATGCCGCGGCGGCTGAGCGTTTCAAGTTCTTCCTCAGGGATCTGATCAAGCGTTTGGATCGGCCTGTTGTATTGGCGTGAAAGTTGATGAAGCCAAACATACACGTTCTTGGCCATGAGTACGAGGCGGGGCATCCAGTCACTGTCTTTGCTGAACGCGGCAAATTCCGCGCCGTTCGCTTCCAGGCTTAAAAAGTCGCTGGCATCGAAAACAGGTACCTGTGCCGGCCCTGGACCGGTAAATCCGGTTTTTTCCTCCTCCTTCAAAAAATCCAAACCCCGCAACAACCGCAGCAGTAAGTCGCCCAGCAGGAATGCCCATTGCTCCTTGATATATTCCAGTTGGCGAGGAATGGAGTAGGGTGCGAACAGCGCCGGGGATTTTAACATGTTGATGAGCGTATATTGACCCGGAGCGAATGAGGGCTGGCGGGCAAAGAAATCTTCAGAAATACGCGAAAATCGTTTAAAGGTCTCTGCGTTTACAAGCGAAGGTTCCCAGATCAATTCCGTGAAGGGTTGCAGGGCGGGGTTTTGGGTGGCGATATAGAGTAGAACCAGATTCTCAAGAACGATCTCCTGGTTCGCCACACCTCTGGTGGATTCGTTTAAAAAACGATCTAATTCCGTTTTACTTTGCAGTCCTTCCCTTGGTTTATAAGCAAGGCAATAGTTTCGGACAAGCTCCTTAAGGGTTTGTTCCCCTAAACCCTTTTCCAGATCGGAATAAAAAGCAGCCAAGACCGGGCTGCTATTCTGTTTTTGATATTCTTTGATCACCAGGCGGAAGATCTCATCGATGAGTGAGATGGCATTCAATTCCCCGGCTTTCACGGGTTTCTCATTTTGGGCAAGCAGAAACCGCTCGGCCGATAAATGGTGTGCCAGACCTTGAATTTCCCGCGTGTCAAACACGCTGCCCGCGAAATCATAAGGGAAAACACGAACGCTGACTTTGTATTTTTCACGAGCATGCTTGCTGACAAGAAATGACATTCACATCTCCGTGGTGCTGCTCAATCTTAAATAATTATAACCTTTCCCGCGTGATGCGTTTTCAGGTGGAGAGGTGAATTCTTTTTTGGTTACTTAAGGAGATTACGCCAAAAAATATATCCGTGCCTTCACGATACCAGGTCAGGAAGACAGGCCAAAGGTGCGGTAAATCCTTCGATCTCAACGGGGAAAATGATCCGGCCGGTTTCTTGCAGGCGCGTCAGGGTTTTCAATGCTGCATCCTCTGTCCAGCCGAAAAGTGCGCGCATATCTTTCAATGAGGCGGCACCTACGGATTTCAGGTAGAGGGTAAGCAATTCTATACGTGCTTCACCCTCGCCGATGGAACGGCTTTGTTCCAAAAGCTCAGGGTAATAGCGGTGCGTCAGATCATACACAAAGGCGTAATGCCAGCTGCCGGCTTCCGCCACAGCGACGGGTAAAACCTTTAGCTCTTTTTGCAGGAAATCAAGGGCGCGGTTGAAAGGCCCATTCGATTGCGGCCCGGTAAGGCGCGCCTCTCGTCTGAGCGTAATGGAATCCAGGGGGCCTTTGACCAGCAGGGTGTTGAAAACTGTTTTAACTTCCAAGGGGATCAGTCCCTGACGGTATCCTTCCTCGATTTCGGCTTCTGGATCGCCATAATTAGCAGAGAGCGCGTAAAAATAGGGGATAGTTTTCAATGAAACGATGGTGTTACGTTTGCGTAAGATCCGTGCATAATACCAGGCTCTTTGATCCAGGAGGTCGTCTTTCCACCTCCAGGTGATGTGACCCGGGTCATCGTGGTCGTCTGGCACTGGCCGATCCCCGGCGACCGCACCCCAAAGACTTGGCATGACCGTACCTTTGACCGGCCAAAAGAAAACAAAGCCTCGTTCTTCAACAAACTGCACGGCTTCCCGTGCAGATTTCAACTGCAAGGACCCCTTGAAACGAAAGGTCTGGTCTTGATACTTCTGCAGCCTATCAAGGAAAGCGTTGTTCATAACCGGTAAGGCCTGATCAATATTCGTGTGCGTTGGGCTGCCTTAGGGCGCCGTTTGCAAAATGTGTGTGATGATGTTCGAGCCGCTGCCGCCAATATTCTGAGCCATGCCTGTGCGAGCCCCTTCCACCTGTGTTCTCAGGGCTTCCCCACGTAACTGCTGTACGACCTCGATTATTTGATACATCCCGGTGGCGCCAACAGGATGGCCACGTGCTTTTAAACCGCCGCGTGTAGCGATGGGAATTCTTCCCTGAGGGGTGATCTCCCCATCCAGCGCGAGCCGAGGACCCTGACCGCGTTCGGCAAATCCGTTTGCTTCCAGGGACAGCGTGGCCATGATCGAGAACGCATCATGCAATTCGAAAAGATCGATATTTTCCGGTTTGAGGCCAGCCTGGCTGTAAGCTTTTTTCCCTGATTCATGTGCTGCCTTCAGCCACAGGGGGTCTTTGCGGTGATCGACTGCGATCGTATCCGTTGCAGCTGCTGAAGCAAGCACCTTAACTTTTTTCCTCCCAGAGGCTTTTACCAGATCCAACGGTACAAGGATGGCTGCGGCGGCTCCATCACCGATAGCAGAAGCGTCCATCAAGTTGATGGGATCACAGATCATGCCAGCTTTCATGTATTTTTCAATGCTGGTCGCTTCTTGAAACCGGGCGAAAGGATTATGCATCGCGTTGGCATGTGCGTTGATCGAGAATGGTGCGAAGGCGTCTTTTTCCCATTTGTATTCGTGCATGTAGCGCCGCATGATCAGTGCGTTCAACGCCACGAATGACAGTCCTTGATCGGTTTCCCAGTCCGCGTCCGCCGCGGTGGCCAGTTGAGAGGTGATCTCGTTCCCCGGGGAATCTGTCATCTTTTCAACACCAACAGCCAGCGCAGATTGAACCTGACCGGAGGCAACAGCCATTAACGCGGTTCGAAAGCTTGCGGCGCCTGAACTGCAGGCTGCCTCCAACCGAAAGGCCTCGGCGCCGCGCATCCCGATCCAATCTGCGATGTAAGCGCCGAGGTGCTGTTGATGGTTTGCGGAGCCAGACATCATGTTTCCCACGTAAACTGCATCCACTCGTTGCAGCCCCGCGTCCAGCATGGCAGCCAGGGCGGCGTCTCCGGCTAATTCACGCAGAGATTTATCCCAGTTTTCATCAACTTTTACCTGGCCGATCCCGATGACAGCAACTTCCAGCATAATGTTTCCTCTTTTAAGTTATTCCTGCATTATATCCCTGCGGACTATCAGGAACTATCAGATTTAAATTTTATAGTTTCTCCTTCCTCTGGCTTATAATTCATATACCAAAAATAAGGATTACAAAGCGATTTTCATGACAAAATTACCAAAAACGATCCTGTTCTGTTTCATTTGTTTCCTGTTGGTATCTTGCTCAGTTTTCCAGGGGGTTGACGAACCAACTGCAACGAGCTTTTCCACATCCACCGAACCGGCTCAAGAAACGAATACTGCGGTTTCGCTTTCAAACCTGTCCGACCCAACGATGACGCCGTTTCAACCCGTATCGGACGTTGCCAGAGTTTACCTGACACCAGCCTTTCCCGGTGATTGGCTTGTTGATATCGCGGGAATCCAATATGTGGAAAGCTCTGAATCAGCCGACCTGGTATTGGGCACCTCATCACCTGGTGAAAACGAACAGATGATCTTTGAAGTTGAACGTATCTACGCGCTCGCGGCGCCTTTCCCCACTTTGTTGGATGGAATACGTGCGGAAGAATTGACCTCTGTCTGGAAAGGTGAATCGAAGGGTTCAGTGATTTCTCAACTCCTCGTCAGCGAAGAAACCCGCCTTGCTTTTGAACAATTGTGGGGACCTCCCTCTGCAGATCGCGTGGTTACGACACCCCGGGAAAACCTGATGGATGCGCTTTGGCAGTCAAAAAGCGCCTTTGCGTTGATCCCTTTTGAAGAGATCCAACCCAAAATGAAGATCCTGAAGGTCAACGGTATTAGTCCCCTTGACCGGCCAATGAACGTGAGTGATTATGCTCTCCGGATCCCATTCTATCTTTACGGCAACAACCCCGCCGTGGGAAAATTCGATTCTATCATCGCTCAACTTGAAGCCGCCATCCCGGCCACCAATCGGGATGAATCAAAAATGGCTGTCGTGATCATGACGGGTACAACCGCCCTGGCGCGCGTCACCTTGAGAAAGATCGACCTCAACGGCGTAGATTATCCCGTTGAAATGATCAAAGACTGGTTCCTTTCAGCTGACTTGCGGCACGTAAGCAACGAAGTTTCCTTCAATGAAAATTGTGTTTATACCGATCCATACACCATGCAGTTCTGTGCAAAGCCCGAGCACATCCAGGTGCTTGAAGCGCTTCAGGTGAACGTGGTCGAATCCACCGGCAACCATCTTAACGACTTCGGCGGGGACCATTTTGCGAAAACACTAAAAATGTATGAGGAGAGAGGTTGGTTGAATTTCGGCGGCGGGTATAACGCTGAATCAGCCAGACAGCCGGCTTTGACCGAGGTGAATGGAAATCGTATCGCCTTTATCGGATGTAATCCCGCCGGACCGGCTACCGTTTGGGCGACAACCACACGAGCAGGCGCTGCGGCTTGTGACTATGACTGGTTTTATCAACAGATTCGTGATTTGAAGGCGCAGGGATACGTGGTGATCGCGACCTATCAATTTGAGGAAATATCCAAAACGATGTACGAAGGTTTTTATCGAGACACCTTCCAAGAAGCTGCCAATGCCGGTGCCGATATTGTGCAAGGATCACAGGCTCACGTAGCCATGGGGTTTGAATTTACCGGAAACACATTGATCCATTACGGCTTGGGGAATTTCCTTTTTGATCAAATGGAACCTGAAAACATCAGGGAGTTTTATGACCGTCATATCTTGTACAATGGGAAATATATCAATACCGAGTTATTGACCGCCAGGTTGACCGATTGGTCCAGACCCGTGCCCATGAACGAAAGTGAACGACTGGACCTGTTATCAGAAATATTCAATGACAGTAAGATGAGGTAGACATGAAAATCCATGACGTAACCTTGACCATCCATGAAGGAATGCCGGTCTGGCCGGGCGATGATCCTGTTGTCCTTCAAAGACGTTCCAAGATCGAAGAAGGCGAGCATGCCAACGTGTCCTACATGAGTTTGGGTGCTCATACAGGAACGCACGTAGACGCCCCCTACCATTTTTTACAGAACGGCTCCAAGGTCAGTGAAATGCCTCTTGAAGTTCTCATGGGGCCGGCCCAGGTCGTGCAAGTTCCCGAGGAGACTGTGGTGATCAACGCTGATGTGATCTCAAGCCTGTCCATCGCGAAAGAGACGCAAAGACTGCTCTTTAAAACGCGGAATTCTCAATATTGGTCTTTGGAAAAAGAAGAATTTCAGACCGGATTTCTGGGCATTGACTTAAGCGGCTCAATGGAGCTTGTAAAAAGGGGCATCAAGTTGGTGGGCATCGATTATCTTTCTGTATCGCCTTACAAAGCCAGCAAACCGACCCATGACGCCCTTTTGGGTGCCGGGATGGTGATCATTGAAGGTCTTGACCTGCGAGAAGTTGATGCCGGTTTTTATCAACTGGTCTGCCTGCCCATGAAACTGGCCGGCGCGGACGGTGCACCGGCGAGGGTTGTTCTTACTTCTGTTTGAGTTTGTAATACCCGGCAGGAGGAGCATGACCGACCTTACTGATGATGAAATCCTTTCTTTATCGCTTGAGCACAATTTTTGGACCTGGTCAGCACAAACACAGGTAAAGCCCATCCCGGTGTCTCATGCCAGGGGTTGTTATTTTTGGGATACCAAGGGCAGGAAATACCTGGACCTCAACTCCATGGTCATGTGTGTAAATATCGGGCATGGAGACGAGCGCGTGATCAATGCCATCTGCGCGCAGGCTCGTGAATTACCGTATGCCGGACCGCACATGGCCACCAAACCCAGGGCAGCGCTGGGTAAGTTGCTGAGCGAGATCACGCCAAGCGGCCTCACAAAATTCCTCTACACGCTTGGCGGCGCAGACGCCAACGAGAACGCCATTAAGCTCGCCCGCGCTTACACCGGCAGGCACAAGATCCTGGCTCGTTACCGCTCTTATCATGGGGCGACCTCTGGAGCTATGGCAGCCACCGGGGATCCAAGACGGGTTGCCTGGGAACCAGGGGTTATGCCGGGTGTCGTTCACTTTCTTGATCCCTACCGTTATCGTTCCACTTTTCACCAGAAAACCCCGCCGCCCTCTGAATCCGATTTTTCAATCGATTACCTCAATCATTTGGAAGAGATCATTCGGTATGAAGGTCCTGAGTCCATCGCCGCCCTCTTGATCGAGCCGGTCACCGGAGCGAACGGCATCATCATTCCACCGGAGGGCTATTTACAGGGGGTGCGTAGTTTGTGTGACAAATATGGCATCCTCTTGATCGCAGACGAGGTCATGACCGGTTTTGGGCGCACCGGACGCTGGTTTGCCGTCAACCACTGGGATGTCACGCCCGACCTGATGACGATGGCCAAGGGCATGACCTCGGGGTACGCTCCCCTGGGGGCGGTCGCCATGAAAGCGGAAATTGCAGATTCGTTCAATGATCGGGTTTTTCAGGGTGGGTTGACCTTTAACGGTCACCCACTTTCATTGGCCGCTGCCATTGCCAATATTCAGGTCATACAAAACGATGGGCTGGTCGAACGATCCGCCAAAATGGGCAGCCTCATGAGCGACTTCTTGTCGGCAATGGCAGATCGTCACGCCTCCATTGGCGAAGTACGCTCACTGGGCTTGTTTGCAGCCATTGAACTGGTGTGTAACAAGACCACAAAGGAGCCGTTGGCACCATATGGAAGGACCTCTCCTGTAATGGAAACCTTTCGACAAGGGATGCTGGATCATGGGGTGTATCTTTATACACGTTCAAACATCATATTAATAATGCCTCCGTTGATCATCAAGGAGGAGGAATTGAGAGAAGGCCTTTCGATCCTCGAAAAAGGGATCGAGGGGATCGACAAAATCGTTACGCATGGGAGCTGGTAATGGAAAAGATCGAAAAGGTAATCATTTTAGGGGCAGGGCCGGCAGGTTTATCCGCGGCTTTGTACGCGGCACGGGCTGAATTGCAGCCCCTTGTGCTGACCGGTCTACAGCCGGGGGGTCAGGCAGCCTTGACTCATACAATAGAGAATTATCCGGGTTTCCCGCAAGGTGTTGGCGGTGCGGAATTGGGTGAATTGTTCCAAAAACAGGCAGAACACTTTGGTGCGAGAATCGAATATGATTCCGTTACCGAGGTGGATTTCAGTACCAAACCTTTGAAGATCAAAACCTATGGCAAGGAATTCCTGGCGGAAACCGTAATTGTCGCCACGGGTGCCAGCCCGGTAAAGTTGAAAGTTCCCGGAGAAGACGAGTTGATTGGCAAAGGGGTCTCTTATTGTGCGACCTGTGACGGATGGTTTTTTAAAGAGAAAAAGGTTGCCGTTGTAGGCGGCGGAGACAGCGCCCTGGAAGAAGCACTTTTTCTCACGCGCTATGCCAGCGAGATCATTATCGTCCACCGCCGTGATGAATTCAGGGCCGGTGCCTTGCTGCAAAAACGAATGCGTGAAAACGACAAGATCAAACTGCAACTTGACTCGGTGGTGAAGGAAATTAAAGGTGACGGAAAGGTGGAAGGCCTGATTCTGGAAAACGTAAAAAGCGGTCAAAGATCCACGCTTAACGTGGATGGTGTATTCATCTTCATCGGCCACACACCCAACAACGATTTCTATCGTGGTCAACTTGATATGGATGAACGCGGATACATCAAGGTCGACGAGAAAATGCGCACCAGCGTTGACGGAGTCTTCGCGGTCGGAGAAGCGGCGGATGGCGAATTCAAACAGGTCGTCGTCTCCGCGGGGATGGGTGCTGCCGCGGCCATTCAGGCAGGCAGGTACCTGGCGGAATAAAAAAAAAGACTCCCGATCGGGAGTCTCGAATCTTTGAACAACCAGGCCGTCCTATATCTTAGGGCGGCAATTTTTTTAAGGTGTGGGGGTAGCCGCTGTGCTTCCACCGCCAGTCCAACCAAAGACGCGGCTGGTGCTGGGAATACCATATTGGACGTAGATGGGATCTCCGTCACTGGTTGAACCATCCTGCCGTACGGCAACAACCGTCCAGCGGAAGATGTGGTTGGTGTTATCCAACGGGCGCATACTGGCAGGAACCACCAGCTTCGTTTCCGTCACATATTGGATGAGTTTCTTCTCTCCACCCGAGCTGACGTCTTCCACGGTGACCGCGTAGGCTTCATTGGGTCTTAACGCACCCACGGAAGACCATTGCAGCGCGATGGTATCGTTAATGCTGGTGAAAACCGTGCCGTCCGCCGGCAGCAGCAGGCTTACCTGGGCGTAGGGAGGAGGAAGCGTGGCGGTGGGAGTCGGACCGGCTGTTGGTTTCCTTTCGCAGAGCGGAAGGGAAAGCTGCATACCCTGGATAAGGTTATCCGAAGCCAGACCGTTGAAATTCTTGATCGATTCCATGCTGATGTTGTAGTTCAAGGAAATGCCCATGAGGGTATCACCATCTTGAACCACGTAAGGTACTGTGCCGCAGGCTTGCGCCGTGGCTTCTGCCGCGCTGAGGGTCGCTGTAGGCATTGGAGAAGGGGTGGCCGTGGGCATGGGCACCAGGATGACCTGACCTTCCGTAAGGGAGAGGCAATCAGGGTCCAGGTTATTGAGATCAACGATGCTGTTCACCGATACCTTATACATGGCCGCGATGAGGCTGCAGCTATCCAACGCCTTGACGGTGTAACTTACCGGTGGAAGATTGGTCGGTGTGGGTGCAGCCGTCGGTTCCGTTGTAGGCGCCGGGGTGTTGGTGGATGTGGGGGTTAATGTGATGGTCGGCGTGGCCGTTGGCTCGGTGATTTGATTCGTGGACCTTAGAATCACGTACACGAGGGCGGCTCCCAATCCAAGCACCAATACGATCAGTCCCAGCGCGGCCGGAAGGCTCAATTTTAATTCCGGTAACTTCGGGCCTTGAACCGGACTGGGCGTCGCGGCTTTCGTGGAACTGGTCAGGTTCCTGCCGCATACAAGACAACGGGTGGCGTTTTCGCTTAGACGCGTCCCGCAGGTAGGACATACTTTATTCTGTGAAGTTGTAGATTCAGGACTCATTGTTTTAGTCTTTCAATTTTGATCTGAAGTGAGAATTATATCATCACTAAAGATTTCTTTTCCTTTGCGTGGATGATTGGTGTGTGTTATTCTAAACCTCGATGGAAAAGCTGAGTTTATATTTTCATATCCCTTTTTGCACCACTCGGTGCGGATATTGTGATTTTAACACATTTGCAGGTATGCAAACTCTCATTCCCAAATACGTCAAGGCCATGCAAAAAGAGGTTCGGTGGGCCGCCAGCAACCTTTCAATCCCTGTTCAGGTCGGTACGATTTTCCTGGGTGGGGGCACTCCTTCTCTTCTTTCGACAGGACAATTACAAGACTTGATGAAAACGGTTCGTGACGCATTCGAGTTGACGCCAGACTTTGAGGCGACTTTGGAGGCGAACCCTGGCACCGTGGATGAGAATTGGCTTGGTGAATTAAGGGGGATCGGTTTTAATCGCATCAGTTTTGGTATGCAGTCAGCCCACCCGGATGATCTGAGGGTTTTAAACCGGCAGCATGTTCACCCGCAGGTGATCGACGCGGTGTTGTGGAGCAAAAAAGCGGGTTTTGAACACATCAACCTGGACCTCATCTTCGGCATTCCCGCTCAATCGCTTAAGCGCTGGCAGCAGACTTTAGAATTGGCGCTCATGGAAAACGTGGACCATCTCTCTTTATACTCCCTGACCGTTGAGGAAGGAACCCCCTTGAATGGATGGGTCAGGCGCGGGGTGTTGCCTGCGCCCGATGACGACCTGTCTGGTGAGATGTTCGAGACAGCCATGCGGGTGCTTGTTAATGCGGGCTATGAACAATACGAGATATCCAACTGGGCACGGAGGGGCGGGGTTGCAGCGCAGTGCCGGCACAACCTGCAGTACTGGCGTTTTCTTCCCTATTTGGGTTTTGGAGCTGGCGCGCATGGATTCTTTGAAAACACCCGTACTGAAAATTCGGCGGGAATCTTGGACTACATCAAGAAAATAGAGGGTGATCTTGAAACGTCTTTCCCTGGCGGACCCGCCTCCATCCGGACTGAACGCCTCGACCTTTGGGATGCCATACAGGAATACATGATGGTCGGCTTCCGATTGACCGAAGAGGGGATCTCATTAACCGCATTTGAGAAAAGATTTTCCTGTTCAGCCGAATTGCTTTTTAAAAAACAGATTGCTGCCCACCTTAAGAACGGGTTGATCGAACGTCATCCGCTTGATCACGATCGTCTGCGTCTCACCCAAAAAGGGATTCTACTGGGGAACCGTGTTTTTGCCAGTTTTATCGGGAATCGCAAGCCTGAAGGTTGGAGAATCTCGCCTTAATAAACTTTTACAAGAGTACCAAAACCTGTGGTTTCGAGCATGTCCGTGCTGGCTTCGGGGGTCGTCCAGCGGTAGATCCAGCGCGCTTCATCCGTTTTCATATTGATGCAGCCGTGGCTCTTGGGGATGCCGAAGTCCTGGTGCCAGTGAGTGCCGTGAAAGGCGACGCCGTTTTCCATCTCAAAAAATGAGGTCCATGAGACGCCAGGTAAAACGTAGGCGCCTTCCTTGTAGTTGGCGTAAGGGGTTTCAAAGCCCATATGTTTGGAAAGCATCTTCGATTGGACGTTGAACGTGCCTGTGGGGGTTTTCCAGGTGGCTTCCCCAGGTGGGGTGTAGTTGAGTCCTGACGAGATCTTCGTTTGCAGCACGATTTTTCCATCCTCGTAGGCGATCAATTCCTGTTTTTCGAGGGAAACCTCGATGTATTTTTTTTCGGGGGCCACATCGCTTGCAATGGGCGACATCTCAGCCGGGTCAAGGCGGCGCGCGTGTTTGGCGGGGATGTAATAATCCATGTTCGGGGCGTAATCGAGCATTTCATCCCGGATGCGGTACCAGCCTTCGCCGTCGGGGCCTTCTTCAACACCGACCGCCCAGTGAACGGTATCATAATAGAGCCGATAACTCTCCGTCCATTCCCCGGGTTTACGCTGGAACATGCTCTGAGTAAAGGGCACGGTGATCTCGATGGCCGTCAACCCTTCTGGCAGAAACGCGGGCACCTGGTTAAGCTGCACTTTTACCGGCTGCACCTGAGCGCTGTGGATGTAACCGCCCCAAACCCTGTACCACAACTTGTTGTATTCCGGTTTCTTGTCAGACACGACCTCATAATAGACGGGAAGAATCTCGTCTCTGTAGCGTTGGAACTTGATCGGGCTTTCTTCATCCGGACGGCTGTATATACTTAAGGATTTCACGGAATCAATGGCGATTCGGATCAGTGGGCCGCTGTCTTCCAACTCGGCAAAATCGAATGCTGGTTTTAACGCCAGGCCAGTCATGGTCAGCGCGGATAATTTCAAGAAATCACGACGTGATAAATGTTGACTCATCATGTCTGAATTATACCAGTAGAATTTTTACTACTCTTGGGGGAGGAGTGATGTAGGGGAAGAACGCAGGTAATAACGTCTGAAAGCCTGTATTTCATCCAATTCCTTTTTAATTCGACGGCGCAGTTCTATTTCTTTTTGCGGGTCCGCAGTGCCACCTGAATAAATGACCGCTGTTTCCTGATATAGATACTCAAGGAAGATGTCTCCTCGTGCCGCCAACCAGCGCAGGATCAGCCGCAGGAGTGTGTCAGTGGTTCCCCGTTCGGCAGACATTATCAACGGGTCAAACAGGTTTTGCTTTTCCTGTATCTTTGTTTTGACCTCTTTCTCCACGCTTTTCGGGATCATTCCGGGTTCATCTTCGAAGAGGGTGTCTCCAAACCAGAGGACCTTTTTGGGCTTCACATTCTCCACAATCTGATCCAGCACTTGTTGTGAAGGAGGCAGGCTCCAAATGACCAGCATGTCGTTCTTTTCCAGCTCGAAACGCAGTTTGCCAGGAGTGGAGGGGCGATCCAGTCCCTCCCGATAGATCTCGGGGTTGGATTCCCGGATGAGGTCGTGCAACAGGAGGATGCGATCCTTTCTTCCCCGGTGATCGAAATGTTCAATTTTTGTCTTTCCGGCAGAGGAAAGGGCGATCTTTTCCTCCTCCTCTGGACGGTAGTCGAGCCACTCCAGACTGATCTGGCGCTTCCCTTGATAATTGGAAACGTGCCCATTAAAAGCGAGATCGAAACGGCCTTCAGGCAACGGCATGCCTGCGCCCTGCCACCAGAGAAATTGTGAGCTGTTCCCGTGTTCATCTGCGACGGTTACCTTGAGATGTTCCTTCAACTTTCCGATGGTTGTTTCACTCACCAAACTCAGTTTGCGGGCCGCAAAAACAGGGGGCGGATTTCCGGCCCCATAAGGCGCGAGTTTTTCCAGCTGGTCAAGAAGAGCCAGGTCGATCGATTGCGGTTGCACCCAAGCATCGATCTGGAGCCTTTGTTCCAAAGGGTGGGCGAGGAGTTCCTCTTCAATGGCTTGATCCAAGGCGCGTTGAAATTGCTTGAAATTTTCATGCGAAAGGGAAAGCCCGGCTGCCATGGGATGTCCGCCAAAGGAAGACAGCAATTCGGCCTGCCGTCGAATGGCAGCGGTGATATTGATGCCCTCCACGGAACGTGCCGAACCTCGCATCAGATCGTCGGGTGGGGATACAAAGAGCATGACCGGACGATGGTAGATCTGTACCAGCCTGCTCGCCACGATGCCCACCACGCCGGCCCGCCATTCTTTATGGGCTAACATCAATACCGGGTGGTCAAGCAGCCCTGGTTCACGCTGGATCTGGTCAAGCGCACCCTGAAAAACCTGCTCACAATACAATTTACGTTTCGCGTTCAATCCTTCCAGGCGGTTGACCGTCACCGCGATGAAAGCCGGGTCCTCAGAGAGGAGGAACTCAACCATCTCGTTGGCATCGCCAAGCCTGCCCATGGCGTTCAGGCGCGGCGCGAGGACGAAGGAAATACTTTCTTCAGAGAACTGGGTCACATCTATTTCGGCAGCTCGCAGCATTTCCCGCAGAGCGGGACGGGTGGCAGTGCGGATCAGGTTCAGTCCGGATTGGGTCAGATATCTTGCGTCGGCTCGCAGGTCGGCCACGTCCGCCACAATGCCCAAGGCGGTGAGATCATGCAGTGAGTTGGCAGTCTCAGCCTGCCCGAACCTTTCCAGCAAGGCTTCAGCGAATTTATATGCCACGCCTACACCGGGCAACGGCCGCATGGCATGATCCTCTTCGAGGAACTGGGAATTAACCAGGGCAAATGCCCGGGGAAGTTCATCAGGAAGGCTGTGATGGTCGGTAACGATCACGTCCACCCCGTTTGCCTGTGCCCAGGACACACTCTCTCTTTCTGAAATGCCGGTATCGCAGGTGATGAGCAGACCAACGCCCGTGCTGATGAATTTTTGCAGTACCTCCAGTTTGATCCCGTGTGATTCCGGCCCTCTCACGGGGACGTGGTAGATAACACGCGCGCCGACCTTGCGGAGCGCAGAAACAAGCACGGCTGTGGCGCTTTGTCCATCCACGTCAAAGTCACCCCACACACCGATCAACTCTTCTTTTTTGATCGCTTTCAAGGTTCGTTCAACCGCCGCTTCCATTTGCGGCAGTTCAAAAGGGGCAGCGGGAGTATAAAGGCGGTGATCCAGAAAAGCCCGCGCTTCTTCAGCCGTCCCGATTCCCTGGCGTTGCAGAAGGCGCAGCGCGATATCCGGCAACGGCTGTAGCGAGGATAAACCATCTGGCAGCGGGGATCGCGGCGGGTCGAGCCATTTTTGAGTCCAACGGATCTGATAGGGTTTCATGGGTTATAAGGCATCAAAGTCAAGGTCAAACGCAACCTCCAACTCATCCGGCTCAAATTCTCCCTGTTTGTTGCCGGCTGAGATACCTCGCGCACAGTGAGATCGAAAACGGCAATACGTGCAGATCTTTTCCTTTTCGGTCATAGTAAAGTCGTTTTCGCTGCTTCGGGTGATCTTTTTTACCAGGGCCTCTAAGGTATCACGATCTTCTTCGTATTGGGAGGTGGAATATTGAAATTCGATCGGTGATCGGGGAAAGGCGGGATACCAATAAACCATGTGCAAAATTTCAGGCGAAGTGACCTTTAACAATCCTGTTTGCAGGGTCATAAAGGGGTACACCTTGCTCTGCATACGCTCCAACAAGGATTGTCGCTTGGGCTGGTGTTGTGAGGTCTTCCAGTCATAGATCGTGACCTCGTCTTCCGTGCTTCGCAGCACCAGATCGAATTTGGCAGCCAGGCGGAACCCCTCGAAGGGGATGGAAACCAGTTTTTCCACAGTACGATTCATACTCACCGCATCCAGGTTGAGAGAAAGAAAGTTTTGCCACCATTCTGCTAAAAGCGGTTCTTCAGTCTGTTTTTCAAGCACGGTTAGCGGTACGCCTGAAAAATATTGCTGGCACATCAAATGAAATCGGGTTCCCAACTGCATCAGGGCTTCCTGTTCCCTGACAGGTTCACTCTCAATGGCCGGCCATTCCAGTTTTCGGATCTCCTTAAGGTAAAAGCGGTAAGGGCAATCAAGATAGTCCTGCAGGTTTTGCTGGGTAAAAGTAAAATGTTCAGGCAGCAGCATCTGAACCCTCCGTCAAGGCTTGCAACGCTTCAAGCGCCAGGGACATGCGCGCCTCGCCACGCCGGCCTGTATTCCAGGTAATGATCAACCATTCACGCGCGCGCGTGATGCCAACGTACAACAGTCTTAAACGCTCGGCGGAATAATCCAAACGCGCCTGCAAGGTGGCAACACCGGGTTCCATGAACATGCCGGGAATATCACCGGTTGCCAGGGCTTTGAGTCTGGCAAGAAGTTCTGCTTCAAGGTTGAGTTTACCCGCCACGAACCATTTTTCGCCTTTGTATTCGTCATATTCCTGCGCGGATGGAAAATCATAATTATTCACCGACAACAGGTATACCCGGTCCCATTCCAACCCTTTGGCCTTGTGAAAGGTGGTCACCAGTACTTTTCCCTTATGCGCTTCAGGATTGAAACCCGTGTCGTCTTCACTGAAGCCTGAGAACTTGCGCTCCTTGGAGGATATTTCAGCCAACTCCAGGGCAAATTGGGGAAGCTGGTATTCGGGATGGTTGCGCGCGCTGATCTCAAGCGATAATGCCAGTTTATGCGTCAAAGCCAGGTCGTGCGGCGCGGTGAAAAGGTCACGGCCGATGGTCAATACCAATTGGTCGATCGGAAGGGGCGTGGCATTTTGCCAGCGCACCATATCACTGATGAATTTTGTGAATCGGGCTGCTATAAGGGGATGGATTTCACCCGTTTGCAGGATTTCTTTCCATTCCACGAGGTCCACAGGATAAAGGAGATCCTCCAGTTGGCGCAATTTTTTCAACTGGTTGAGCAGGGTGGTTGCTTCTTGTTTGTGTTCCTCAAATGCGGGTTCCTCCTGCAGGAGCAGTTGAAGGACCGCGCTTAGTTTGTTGACCGCCGACGGGTCGGCCAGGCTGAGCAATACTTTTTCAAGCAGACGCGTCACTCGCCGTGTGGATTGCGTACTCTTCAGCATTTCCACCACTTCAATGCTGTTGGCTTCCAGGGCTTCCACCACCTTCTCGGCATGGAAAGCGATGGGGCAAAGCACGGCCACGGTCTTGTCCTGATGCTCAGGCAGCCAGGTTTTGATCGAATCCACGACCATCCTGACCTCTCGATCAGAATTGACGGGCGATTTAAGGATATAGATGGACTGGCCGTGGTCGGGTGGATTGGGTTGCGGGTCGCCTTTTGGCGCGGCCACGATGAGAGGCAGTGAAAGGGAACTGCGCAGTTCCTCCACCGGGTGGGATTCCTGGGTCCATTGATTGAGCGTATTTGCCAGCTTGAGGATGCTCCTGTTGGAGCGTCCTGAATTGGCAAGGTCTCTGGCAGCCACGTTCTTCTCCCGCAAAAAATTACGCAAGAACATGGGGCTCGCCGTGGTGAAGGTCTCGTAGATGGCTTGATTGGTGTCGCCCACGCGCACCCAGTTCCCTTCAGAACCCGTTAACAGCCTGAGGATCTTTTCCTGTATCTGAGAGGAATCCTGTGCTTCATCTTCAAGGACATAAGGCCAACGGTAGCGCAGTCTTTCCAAAAATTCCTGATCCGCCAAAAGTGCCTGATAAGCCAGGCGAATGAGATCGGAAAAATCCACCGCGCCGCGAGATTTTAAGCCGCGTTGGTATTCAGAATAGATTTCGGTAGCCATTTCCAACAAGGCATCGTCAAGGTTATATTTCCCGATTCTTTCCCTGATGTCAACCGCTTCCAATTGCAGGTCCTTGGCTTGACTGATGAAATTCACGTTCAAGGTCGTGATCATTTCATTCCAGGCTTTTTGAGTGCGGGGTTCTTCGTGCAGGTCAATGGCAGGGTCTACCAGCCCTTTTGCCAGTTCAGGGTGTTCCCGCAGGTAGACCGCTGTTACGGCTTCGATCATTCGCCCGGATTCAGTCTCATCCAGGATGGTGAAGCGCTCGGAGAGGTTGACCAGGTCAGGCCTTTCACGAACGATGTCGTGGGCCAGTCCGTGCAGTGTGCGTACGCGGTAGCCCATGTTCTCCAAAAGTCCTGCCTCTTTCATGAAGGCGGCGATGCGCGTGGAAAAATTATCCACCGCGGAATTCACCAGCGTAACAATTAGAATTTCCTGGTTGTCTTGAACACAACCTTCACTGATCAGTTGGGCAGCCAGTGCCGAAAGGGTGGCGGTCTTGCCGCTGCCGGGCACAGCTGCCACGCCCATGCGACCAGAGCGGTATTTCAGGATCTCAGCCTGCATTGGTCGGGGCTTAAACATGGCTGCCTCTGGATGCGGCGCTTAAATTACGCAGAATGGATTGCACAGCCATCATCAGCGCACCCCGCTCTTCGTTGCCTTGTTCGTTGACACCCAGCGTGCACATGAAGACATGCTCACGGCAGCGGCGGATCAATCCGCTCGTGATGCGCAGCAGGGCTTGCTGACCGGCATTGGTTTCATTTGCGTCCGTCCACACTGCCTGTTGAGGCCAATTCCGGTTCAGCACATAGGGATGGGTGAGGGGTTGGTCCAGCCGGGTCCACCAGCCTTGAGAGCCGATATCCAGCCAGAATTGATAGCGCACCGGACGGTTGCTCATCAGAAAGGAAAATGCCGGCGAGATCAGCACCGATCCCTGACGGCTGCGAGCGGACCAGTCGCCCATGTATTGGGCGGAAAGAATACCGACTTCTACCAGGTGAATGTAATCCTTATTTAGTTCTTCCAGAGTTAAGGATGGATCCGACTGCATGACCTGTCTGAATTTTCGTGCTGATTCCACCAGGCGGTTGATCGCAGCCGCGGCATCAAAATTGACGTGAAACCTGTACCCGGGCTGGGAAAGAACTTCTCCGAATAATCTGCCTATGAATAGGTCCAATTCAAACGCATCCGCTTTACTGTAATCCTCCAGCCAAGAGCGCAGCCTCTCAAAACGTTCACCTAATAAGTAGGTCAATCGCTGCTGCATCTCTTTTTTGACCGGATCGAACGAGCGCAGTGTGCCGGAGGAGACTGAGAAGAGTATCTGTGAGATCAGGTCGGCGCGAATGTAGTCGCAGTCTTCCAGCACGAGCAGCATGGTATTACGGATCTCATCCCGGGAGGGTTTCATCTGAAGGCCAGGAAACGCGAGTTTGACGAGCGTGAGCATGGCTTTTATGGCTGGTTCATCACGCAATCCTCTTGATGGGCGAAAGGTGCTGACGTGGATATCGGCTTCCTGAAAACGGCTGTCAAGCGCGAAACGTAGCGAGTCGCTTAGAAAGGGCGTCAGAATGGCGATCTCCTCGGGGGCTGCTTTTTGTTCCTTGATCAATTGACTGACCTGTTCGACGATCCAGTCCATCCCCTGCGGATAAAATCGGAAAGAACGGATCGAGAAGGCTTTTTGAATTTCTGTATCAAGGTTTTGCGTGTTGCTCAGGTGGCACAGGCTGGTCTGCAGGGCGCCTTCAAGCAGTTCGAGTTCCTTTGTTTTAACCAGGGAACCTTGAAAAATGTATTCCTGCTCACAATCTCTTCGAAGTTTTTCGCCAGAGGTTGGATCTGCGCCCATGAACGTGCGCATTCCGCCTTCCTCGTCGCTCACGATCAGGGCAGATTCGAAATCTGCCAGCCAGTCTCGCACGAGATCATGCGCCACGGGATAATCTTCTTCGGCGTTATCATAGATCAGGTGCCTGTAAGTTGATTTCAGGTATTCTTTACAGCCATCCTCCTTTATGAGAAGGTCGGTAAAAATAGATAATTGAAGGGAGAAATCCAGCAGGTTTTCTCGCAGGCAGAACTCCCTGAAGTGCAGGGCGCATTCCTGGGCTTGTTGGTAAATGATAGTTTGAGCGGGTTTACCTGCCCAGGCGTTCGTCAGCCGTGAGGCGATCTCGCCAGGGTCAAAACCAACCACGGCGGATTTATTCAGGTTATCAAGGATCTGGCTGTAAAGCCGGTTTGGGTCGATGACCACGCTTTCGAAAAACCCTTTTTGCAGGAATGGTTCGATCAATCCCGCGAGGTGATATTGGGCTGTTTCCAGGGTTAAAAAGACCGGTGGTTTGTGAGGGTTGGCGAAGCCTGCCTTTTGGGAGATTAGAGGCCAAAAAAGGGAAAGCATGCGCTGGGCCAGGCCGCCGATGGTAAGGATGG
>CAZNAF010000026.1:9692-30642 GCA_964570925.1 uncultured Anaerolinea sp. | reverse complement strand
GGATGGTCAACGCCATGCTGGAGGCCTTGAACGCTGAAGGGTTTGTGGAACAGACCAAAACCACACCTGGTCAAATTCACGTGGAACGTTTTGTTTAAAAAGAACGGGACTCCATCCAGAGTCCCGTTTATTTTTGATAAATTATTGTAGGTTTTTTTCCACAAAGGGAATCACCTGGTCAAGTGCTTCTCCAAGCCTGGAGGGGTCTTTCCCGCCCGCCTGAGCCAGCACAGGTCTGCCTCCACCGCTGCCGCCCATCACGCCAGCAATCGATTTTACGATCTCGCCGGCATTGATTCCCCTGGCGTTCAAATCCTCGGTTACGCTGCAAATGATGGTCGGTCGCTCATTGACCACAGACCCCAACGCAACGATACCTGAAGCGTACTTGTCACGGAACACATCCGTCATGACGCGCAAGGTGTCGTTATCGGCGTCTTTCAAATTTGCGACCACCACTGGTACGCCCTTCACCGATACCGCCCCTTCCAATCGTGACTCAAATTCGAAGCGAACCAAGCGTTGACGGGTTTCTGCAAGCTCCTTGCGCAGGTCTTCACCATGGTCTAGCAGTACTGTGATCTTTTCGGGAACCTCGTACAGTGTGGAGGTTAACAAACGGGCAGACTTTCGCAGCGCCTTGCTGCGTTCCTGTATGATCTTGTAGGCTTCTCTTCCGGTTACGGCTTCGATGCGTCGGATGCCAGCCGCGGCACTTCCCTCGCTCAGGATCAAGAAGCAGCCGATATCTGTGGTATTCTCCACGTGGGTGCCGCCGCAAAGTTCATAGGAGATCGGTGCTTGCGGGTCGATCGTCACCGTGCGAACAACTTCACCATATTTTTCCCCAAAGAGGGCCATCGCGCCTTCAGACATGGCCTCCTTGAGATCTTTGGATTGTATGCGCAAGGCGTGTTCCTCAAGGATGGCCTGGTTCACACCCAACTCAATTTGGTCAAGTTTTTCAAGTGGGATGGCCTCATGATGGGTGAAATCAAAGCGCAGTCGATCCGGCGCGACTAGCGAACCCGCCTGACGGGCGTGTTCACCGATCACCTTGTGCAATTCGGCATGCAGCAAATGCGTGGCCGTGTGGTTGCGCATGATATCCATACGCCGTTTTGCGTCCACGGTGACATGCACCGCATCACCAATTTTCACAACGCCTCTTGAGACGACGCCTTTGTGGATGATGACACCCGTTGCCGGTTTTTTTGCCTCGTTGATCTCCACTTCCCAGCTTCCATCAGCCGCGGTGATCCACCCAGTATCGCCCACCTGACCGCCGGATTCGATGTAGAAGCCTGTCTTGGGAACCATGATCTCAACTTCAGCGTCCGTGGAGGCGGTGGTGGAGGCCGCTCCGTCTTCAAACAAACCGATCACGGTGCCGGGGATTTTCAGCCACTCGTAGGGATTGTATTCCACACCTGCGGAACTCAATAATTTTTCATTAATACATTTATCCAGCGCCGCACTGTAAAGTTCGACCTTTTCGCCGCCCATGTTGCCCATGGCCTTGCCAGCCCCGGATTGCACCTTATGCTCTTCCATGGCGGCTTTAAAACCGGCTTCGTCCACATCCAGGTTCTGTTCGCGAAGAATGTCACGGGTCAATTCCAGAGGCAACCCATGGGTGGCATAAAGTTCAAATGCCGATCTGCCGTCCAGCAGGCTGCTGCCGGCATTTTTCATATCTTCAACGAGCTGTTCGAGATAACCCAGACCCGATTCGACCGTACGCCCAAAGCGTTTTTCTTCACGAGTCAGGTTATCGAGGATCGTGGCACGGTTTTTTTGCAGCTCGGGGTAGGCTTCTCCATATCCATCAATGACCACCTCGGCAATTTTTGCCAAAAATGGCTCATTCAATCCCAATTTGGTTCCAAATCGCGCGGCCCGCCTAATGATCATACGGCATACGTAATTACGCCCCATGTTGCCAGGCACAACACCGTCCGCTATCAAAAAGGAAACTGACCTGGTGTGGTCCGCGATCACGCGATAAGGTGTGAAATTCTCATCCATTTCCTGGATGGTTTTATTTGCCAAAACACGCACCTTATCGACCAGTGGATACAAAAGGTCGGTACGATAATTTGAATTTTTGTTTTCAAGGAACGAAACGATACGTTCAAAGCCCATACCGGTGTCGACGTGCGTGGCGGGCAACGGATCAAAGCGGGTTTCGCCAAGCCGGTTGTATTGGATGAAAACGAGATTCCAGATCTCGAGGAATCTTTTGCAATCGCCATTGACACGGCAAACATGGCCGGGTACGTCCTTCTTATCGCAGGCCGCTGCGCCGCGGTCAATATGGATCTCACTGCAAGGCCCACAGGGACCTGTGTCGGCCATCTCCCAAAAATTGTCTTTTCGACCAAAATAAAGCACCCTCTCCGGGTCCATGCCGGGTTGAGCCTTCCATTGCTGAGCGGCTTCTTCGTCGGTGGGTAGATCCCCTTTGTCATCCTTAAAAACCGTTGCATAAAGGATCTTCGGATCAATTTCCCAAACGGAGGTCAACAGTTCCCAGGCCCATTGAATGGCCTCTTTTTTGTAGTAATCTCCAAAGGACCAGTTGCCGAGCATTTCAAAAAAGGTATGGTGGGTATCATCCTTGCCCACGTCTTCAAGGTCGTTGTGTTTTCCGGCCACACGCATGCATTTTTGTGAATTCACCGCCCTCGTGTAAGGTCTGTTGTCAGTCCCCAAGAAAACGTCTTTAAACTGCACCATACCCGCGTTGGTAAACAAGAGCGTGGCATCCCCACCCGGAACCAGGGAGGAAGAAGGTACAAATGTATGTTCTTTTGATTTAAAGAAATCAATGAAAGACTGTCTGATTTCGGCGCCGGTCTTTGGTTTCTGCATGAATTTCACCTGTTTGTTAATAGTCTTAATTCAGGAGTGAATTATATTCGAAAACGATGTGAAATGAAAAAAACACCATGAGTTTTCATCATGGTGTTTTCATTTCACCGGAATCAACGGCTGATGGCCAGTTTCACCATTTTTCCTTGTTGATCGAGCGTTACCTTTGCGAATTGTTTATGCGTCCTTTCAGCCAGTTGAACCTGCTTGCTGAAAGAAACCACCACCCTTTTCGGCTGGTTCATGGTTTTGCTGCCAGAGAGAGCACGGGCCTGCTGGTGTGAAAGTTTCACTTCCGCGTATTCGATGCCGGGGAGATAATCTTTGACCAGCTTTTTCGCCGTATTGATCATGGCAGGCGCATTCTCGATGGATTTTTCATCGCTTGAAGTACGATCACAAACCGTCTTGATAATGGGTACTCCCGCTTCACGCCCGATGTTCTTAGCCATCCCCTGGTAAGGGTCATACACCACAAGCGGATCCCCATAAAGATTGAAAGAGATCAGGGTCTTTTGGTCTTCTCCATCCAAATAACCCTGTCTGCGGTTCATTTCGCGCACAAAATCGATGCGCGCTTTTTGCAACGCGTTGCCTATCGGTAATCCCTCGGCCAGGTATTTCAGGGTCAAATAGGCCAGCAGATCAGCACCAATAAGAGGCGTGTTGACAGACCCGTAAGAAATGGTGGAAGAAGCTATGACCGCCAGAACTCCCGCGCCTAAAAAGGTTAAGGCAATGGATTCGTTTTCTTTTTTGTTAAAGATGTGTCCGCCATAACAGGCTTCACTAAAAACAATTCGCGGACTGTTCGTTAATTTGGATAATTCAGAAGGCCGCAATGCCACGGGATAATCCGGTCCATCGACGTTATCCGTTGGATCCTTTTGGCCATACCAATCACTGCCATCCTCAACCCCGTGAAGATTAAAATACCCGATGGGAGATGTATTGAGTTTATTTGCCTGAAAAGCCGCGGCCTTTCCGTTGGGAGAGAGGTAGAGATTCTTTGATTCACCAACAGGCCGAAATGCGGCCAAGGAAGAACGCTTCCAGACCGATGCCGTGTACCCGCTGTTGCCGTAATGTTTAAGCCAGGGCTGGTTCCAAACCCGGATCATGTTGACGATGCGGTTGGTCCAGGATCGAAGTTCTGCCTCCTCTTCGTGGTATTGCAGTGTATTGCGAATTTGCGTCAACAATAAGCCCGCTTCACTGCCTGTCTCACCTGGCAGCCTTCCGACAGGCCAATCAGAAACGAAGTAATTCGTATCCAAGGAGCCGTAAGGATTATCGGACTTGACCTCGATATCAGAATCATCGGTGGGGTTGGGTAGTTTGTGGAAAGGAACCACGTCCTCACCGCCAACGATCAACACAGCCCCGATCCTTTCGCCCTTTTGATGAAGTGTTTTATCGAGATCCACAAGGGCCAGCTTTATCTTCCATGGGTCGACGCTATCCGCCGGAGTGACCCCATATCTTCCACAGATCTCCAGATCATCCGGCAAGAAGAGGAAGGATCCCCATCCGTTTTTTGAATGGATCAATTTTGCCAATTTGCGGGATTCACTCAAGATGACCTGGGCACTTTGCGCACCGTATTGATGTTCCAGACCTTTTTTCATGGTCAGGATCACATAATTCGGAAAACGATTATCTGAGTTGGTCAAGACGGGTTGGTTGATGCTTTCAGCAACTTTCCGTAACTCTTCTTCGACTTCCACGATGGTGGAATTCTTATTGGTCTTTTCTTCCCGAACAACTTTCGGATGGGATGGATACTGACCGGCTTCTTCCTCAAGGATCTTGTAACCATCAAAGCTTTTGACTTCTGTCCGTATAGGTTGCTTCTGCTCCTGAAACACTGTACCAGGACCCGAGACCAGTTGGTTTAATCCAAGTTTGCCGGCGACTTCAGCAGGAACGCTGAAATTGGATACGATTTCCATATGTCCAGGGTAGAGGGGTTTATAGGGAAAAGATTCGCCCCACATGGATTGGGGTACCTGGGCGGTTGCATCTTGCGCCGCGCAATAATGTAAAACTTTTACGGCTTCATCGTCATTCCCCGTCTCCATCCAGGATTTAGCCAGTACCAGGTTGATCTGCAGACATTCAGGCCATCTTTTTTGATAGAGTCTGGCAAGATTAAGCACCGAAGCCGCATCAGAGGTTTGAGAGGTGATCTCGAGGTGCATCAGGTCCGCGAGTTCCGGATGACTTGCATCACCCAGAACAGGCATTAACTGAGAAAGAGCTCCTTCGAAATTTGCGTTGTTGATCAATTGTTTCACAAGGATCAACGCGCTTCCCCAAGCAGGAAGGTCAATGGTGGCAGAGGGCTGTTCTCCCAGTGCCTGCAAAACCCCGTTACATTTCTTCGCCAGATAAGCGTTGACACCGGAAAAAATTTCCACGCCGATCTTTAACGCATCCACGTAAAGGGGATCATGATTGAGGACCTTCTCAAGCACTTTCGATGCCTGATCGATCCTGGTTTCGCCGATCAAAACCTTTACCAAATAAAGGTTCACTTCCAAGTCACCCGGATAAGCCGCCAACCATGCCAGGGCGGCCTGCCTGGTAAACCTGAAGGATTCCACATCCAAGCCCTTGTTGAGAAGACGGATAATTTGATCACGATCGATCATCTGTACCTTTTGCCCTGGAGATGAAAAGTTTGGCATCATGAATTCATGCTCGCTTCCTGTGAGTGGTGTACCAGTTTCAGAGCCAGCAAAGCACCAAGCTGTCTGCGAAGTGAAACATCCTGCGGATCGATCTCAACAGCTTTTTGCAAAATCTGTTCGGCAGCAGAATAATTCTTAGAATTACGGTAGAGGTTCGCCGCGGCAATAAAACTACGCGTATCCAATGGAGATACCTCCATGGCCTTCTTGAGTGTATCAATCGCCTTGGCGTACTCTCTTTGTTGTTCGTAGACCCTGCTCAATAACAGGTAGCCATCCAGGTTTGCCGCCCGATGGGTTATCCCCTGACTTAAGTGACTGATCGCCTGGTCCAGTTGGCCTGAATCCGCGTTCAATTTACCGAGGAACATGTGTATATCGGGTTCATCCGGGTCGACCTGCAAGGCCTTTTTCGCAGTTTCTTCCGCTTCAATGGTATCACCATTTTCTACCTGCGCATTTGCCAACAGCTTCATCAGCTCGATGTTTTCAGGAAATTTACCTGACAAGGAAGCGATCAATTCCTTCGCTGAAGCTGAACCATTGATCTCGCGTACCAGGTTAACGTGGTCGATCATCGTTTGAGCTGTCACGTTGTCGCAACGGTGCATGGTTTCAAGTGTTGCCAGGGCTTGTCTTTCTTCCCCTTTGGCGTGCAGCACACGTGCCAGGAAGAGAACCACCTCTGCGTCTTTCTTATTTTGATTGATGGCCGCTTTTGCCTGGGTGTAAGCCTTATCCAGGTCGCCGGAATCCAGATAGATCCTGCCTGCCATTAAGTAGGGTTTCAAGGAAAATGTGTTGATCTTTCCGGCACGTTGCGCTGCGGCGAGGGCGTTAGCCATGTCACCTTGCATTGCATACGCTTCAGAAAGCACTTCCCAAGCCTCGTAGATGTTCGGGTTCTCCTCTGTGAGGATCTTTACATATTCGATGGTGCGATCTGGTTGTTTCTCATCCAAACAGACTTGAGCAAGCTCCAAAACGACCTCCACATCGCGGGGATCGATCTCGTAAGCCGATTCCAACTGAATCAAGGCGTTCTTCTGATTTCCATATTTGCGCCAGAGAGAAGCCGCTTTGGTTCTCCATTTGACCTCATCCGGCCAATCGCTTACCGCCTGTTCCAGATCATTGATCGCATGATCAAGATTTTCCATTCCTTCATAAAAAAGGGAACGAAACGCAAAAGCAACCGGATTCAAAGGATCTGCCGCAATCAATGAATTTAGGCATTCCAGGGATAAATGGATCTCATCCTGCTGCGCATGAATTTTTGCCATTTCGAGGAGCATGGCTGGATGGTCGGAAAACTTTTTAGCGACCTGAAGGGCAGTTTCTTTTTGACCATTGGCAACCAGAGCCGCAGCCATTGCCGCAGAGTCTTCTGCAGTATTGGTAACCAACGCAAAAGCACGTATGTTTTCATCAACCGGCTGCATCGCCATTTTTCCCCTCAAAAGCCATCGTTTAACGGTGTTCTCGGCATTACCGATCGCCAGGGCAGACAGGCACTCAAACAATTCAGCGGAATCATGCTGCGCAAAATATTGTTTGGGTGAATGCGACGTGATCGACAGGGATGCGCTTAATTCTTCAAACTCCTTTGCCTGAACCAGCACGGATAATGCCTGATCGATGACCTGAACGTTCCAGGGATAGGTGTTGGCCAATTGTTGTGAAAGGGATAAAATTTCGTTCCATCGTTTTAATGAAATCCCCGCGTTGACCGCCATTCTGACCAAACCAAAAAATAAAAGAGCTTCATTTCGCTGGATGGTGTCTAACTCAGCCAGACCTTCATCGAACAATTCTTCGGCATCGGTGATGTGACCAGAAAGACTGGCAATTCGAATCCTTGCGAGTTTCATGCCGAGGGAAGGAAGGTCTCCAAATTTTTCGATCAACTGCTGAGCTTCGATGGCCTGTCCCTTTTCAACAAGATCATCCACCCATAAGGCAAGCAAATGCGCGTGGATGGGGTCCTTTTCCGACCCCTGCATCAGACCTGAGAAAATCTCGTCATCCGGTTTTTCACCCATGGCGAGTGAAGACTCGAGCATGAGAAGCCTGGCTTCCATTTCTTCGCCATCCTGCCCGTACCATTTTTTCGCCAGCTCGAATGTTTTTTCCGGGTTCCCTGAGGCGAACGAGATCCTGGCCTGCATGCCTAAAAGTGGATTTGGACTCTGCAGCAGTTTTTGCCATGAAGGAGGGGTAAATTCCGAATGAAGGGATAAGTTTTCGGGGAGGATGTACTCCTCTTCAAGGTCGATCTCTGGAATTTCAAATTCTCCTGATCTTCTCATCACATCGATCTCAAAGAGACGCACCCAGTTTGCGTCTTCAATGTTGCGTAATTCCTGCAGTGCCTCTTGATGCCTGCCGATCAGGCACAGGTACCCCGCGAGATCCAATTTAGATCCGATCTCATTGGTGGTGTTAGCAATCTTTTTCAAACCTATAAGCGTTGCATCTTCATCGGTGAGCGCGCTAAATGTTTTCGCAATAGAAAGCAGCATTTCCGTATCTTCGATGTTTGACAGCCCAACCTTTACGCCTTCCATGGCTGAACGAGCTTGCTCCATTTTGTTATTCCTGATCAATAATTCTGCCATCCTGCATCTCAGATTGATATCATCAGGATTTTCGGTGATCGCTTTTTCGATTGCCTTGACGGCTTCCTCGTCTTTGCCCAGGCTGGAGAGAAAGCCAGTAAACCAGAAGATACCCTCGATCAACTGAGAACCCGCCTGGATCACAGTTTGCGCTTCTTTTACAGCTTCAGAGATCTCGCCCGCGAGCGCGTAGATCTGAGCGAAAATCTTTCGCAGCCCCACCCAATCAGGTTTACTATCCACCGCCTGTTTGATCGCCGCAAGGGCCTCTTCAAATTTACCCAAATTAGCAGCAGCAACCGCGAAACCAGCCTGAATCCTTTCCAATAAGGTTTTATCAACCCCCGCCTGTTTCGCCATCAACCCGGAATAGATCTCATAGGCTTCGTTGTAACGGCTTTTTTGAAGGTAAAACTCCCCTTGTAAAAGATTTGCCCGTGTTTGATCAGGATTCTTTTCAAGACTGGCGTTCAAAATTTCTTGCGCTTTAATGGATTCGGCGGTTGAGACGACCTTGGCTTCACTTGAGTTTCTGACATCCAAGCCGATCAAGGCATCCACGTAGGTCAATGCTGTCTCGTCTTCAGGATCGATCTGGTCGAATTTTTCCTGGATGATCTTCTTTGCTTCCAGGTGTCTGCCTTCTTTGATCAATTCGGCGGCGTGTTCCTGCGTTACCTCAAGGTTTTCAGGGAATTTTTCGTGAAGTTCCTCGATGAGGTCCTTATATTCCGTAAGTCCTAAAATTTTCATAGCCTCAATACGAAGGATCTGCAATCCCACGTCACTGGTTTCAGAAACCAATTCGTTCAGATAAGGCAAAGCTTCAGCGGCTGATCCGCTTTCCATCAATAATTCAGCTAATTTCTTTCTAATGGAAAAATCATCCGGTAAAACGATCAAACCCTGACGGAGGGAGTCAATGGATCGCTGATAATCTCTCTGTTCAAAGAGGTATTCAGCATGGGCAATCCAGACCTGCGGATGTGTCATGCCGGTATCCAGGGCTTTTTGGAAATATTCCTCCGCTTCCTCTGTTCGACCCTGCAAGGCCAGTGACCTGGCGATCTTTGTTTGCGCGACCGCATCGAGAGGGTCATGTTCGAGTACTTTTTGGGCCGCCGTTCTTGCTTCTTCCGGCATGCCACACTGAATTGCTGTTTCTGCGAAATCGAGCAGGTCAGCCGAAGATTCACAATGATCGACGATTACCCGGCGGATCTTCAGTGACGCCAAGACATCGCCTGTCTTTTCATAACAATCGGCCAGGACTCTTAAAAGGTTGATGTCTTTTGACTCACTGAAAGAAAGAACTTCAAGAATGGGCTGGGCTTTGGCGTATTTGCCCGAAGCAACCAATGCCATTGCGGCAGCCAGGTTCGCGCTTTCACTGGCAGGATTGTTCCTGATCGTTTCCGCGGCCAATTTTTCAGCGAGTTCAACTTCTTCCATATCAAGAAAATCATAGATGATCTCCACAGGGTTCCATTCAGGATCAAATTTTGAACGAAAACCGGCAAGACGTTTGATTGTTTCGTCACTCTGGTCAGAAAATAGTTTTTGGAGTTCCGCACGGGCAAGTTCTTTTTGACCTTTTTGAAAGATCTTTTTTACCTGATCCAGGCTCGTCAGAAGTTCCATTTCGTCTGTGAAATGGTCGATATGGTGTGTTTGTTTTACTGAATCGAAATTCTCGTCGTTCGAGTCCTGTGTTCCCTGAGAAGAGACTGTTTCATCCACAAGATGAATCTGGTTAGAATTGTTTGCAGTTTTTCCTTGAAGAGATCTTTTTTGTAAATCGAAACCTTTTGTGACCGTATCCATTAAAGCTTCCGAAGCATCAAAGTAGGTTACAGCAAGCGAATAATCTTGTGCGATCTGCGCAATGGAGGAGGATTGTTTGAGCTTCAGGACTTCATCAAAAATCCCTTCCATGTGTTCAGTAGAAAGGTCCGTTTTGATCATCACAGAAGGATCTGAGAGATTTTTCTCAATAAAAAGCTGCGCGGCGGTTATTGCCAAACTTCTTTCATTGGAGGCGATCAGGTCAAAAAGAATTTTTTCAAAAAGACCAAATGACCGGCCGCCAGCCGTCTCAGCCAACCAGGCAGCCAGGGAGTTTTCGTCAATGGGTAACCCAAGCGTGCCATGAATCAAGAACGCTCTTGTTTGAAGGGTTGGTTCAAGGTCCCAAAGAGCGGTCAGAACGTCTTTTTTCTCTTCACTAAGATTTAAAACCAGAACCAGAACCGTACCCCACAGCTCCTTGAGTGTGGATCCGTCAACGATTTTCATGCGTTTGACAATTTCAAGCCAGAGAGTTCGCCAGTCTGGGGTAATTCTTTTCTTTTCTAAAAGTACAACCGCCAATTTGGTGGCATTTTCAAGCGACTCAGGAGGATGACCTTGTTGAAGAAATGATTCGTAAAAAACAATGTATTCCTCAAGCAAACCGGTTGGCAACCTGCTCTGTGGATAGGAATCATCAACAAGTTTCTGGTTTAACGCCAATAAACCCAACGTGCCTGGATCAAAACGATTTTTTAGGCAAAGTGAAGCGATCTTTTCTGACTCTTCTGATGAGGAATTTTCAAAATAAGCATAGATCAATTCATCACTGCGAATGGAATGAATAATCCTTGATGCTTCTTCCTGGGCACCGTTTTTCTCCAGCAACTTGTAAAGTTCCATGACTTGCATAGCGGCTCTCTTTCTGACTCACTGAAGAATGAAATTATCTTATCTGCAGGACCAAGGCGTAAGCTGCCGCTAAAAGGATAAACCCAACGATCATCAACAAAACGCCAATTCCGGTCGCGGTTTTTACCATTTCATTAAGGGCCTCGATCAACGTGCGTGCGTTGCCCACCAAACCTGAAATGTCCTCAGAGATCCCTTTTTGGGCAAGTTTTGTGGTTTGGTCAGCGATGGTCTGCAATTCTTTGCCAAGTAATTTTCGAACCAGGATAAAAACACCAACCCCAACCAGGATCACTCCCCCGATCAATAAAACCGCGGCCATCGTAAGCAGAAAATCATTCACAGTCATAGATAACATCATGCCCTCCAGATTTAATACTCTATCTAAAAGGCAGGATGCAATAATTATGCCAAGCAATTAAGTTATATTTTGAGCAGGTCCCTGGGAAGGTCCCCCAAATTGATGGTTTCTCCGTCACAAAAGATCATGGCACGTTCCACCGCGTTGGAAAGTTCCCTGATATTCCCGGGCCAATCGTACTTTTGCAGAGCCTCCATGGCCTGAGGAGAGATCCCGTTCACGTTCATGCCCTGTTTGGCGTTGTTCATCCTGATAAAATAGCCCACCATTTCAGGTATATCGACCTTGCGGTCCCGAAGCGCAGGCAGGTCCAGATCGATTTTCTTCAGGCGGTAATAAAGATCCTGTCTGAATGTTCCCTCTTTGATCATGGCTTGCAGATCCTTGTTCGAAGCAACGATCACTTGCAGATCAACATTTATCTGCACTGTTCCTCCCACGCGCATGAAGGAGTGGTTTTCAATGGCACGCAAGAGTTTGGCTTGAATTTCGAGCGGCATGGATGATATTTCATCCAGGAACAGGATCCCGCCATCGGCGACTTCCATCAGCCCTGGTTTTTTTCGATCAGCACTGCTAAAAGCACCGGCTTCGTGTCCGAATAATTCTGATTCCAACACCGTGGGCTGAATGGCCGCGCAGTTGATGGCGATGAAAGGTTTCTTGGCTCTCGGGCCGTTGGCATGAATGTATTGAGCAAGAATATCTTTTCCCGTTCCGTTTTCGCCAGTGATCATGACCGCAACCTGGGCTTCGGCAGCCTTAAGTGCCTGCTCTACAACCGTTTTCATCAATGGAGTCTGTCCAATGACAAAATTCGTGTTTTTCATTTGGCTTTCACGATAGTGCGCGATCTCTCGCCGCATTGCCACGATCTCAAAGGCTTTCCCCAAAGATTTTTCGAGTTGCACCAAATCCAATGGTTTGTTCAAGAAATCAAGAGCGCCTTTTTTCATGGCGTCCACTGCTGTATCAATATCATTGATCCCTGTGATCACGATGATCGGGGGTCTGACGGCCATCACGGCTGTTTCCATGATCAGGTCAGGACCGTAACCGTCAGGAAGTTGGATATCGAGAAGGATCACATCTCCCTCTCCTTTGTTTACATGTTCACGCGCTTGCGAAAAGGTGCCTGCTTCCAGCACCTCATGTCCAATCGTTTTTAGGAATAAGGCAATGTTTTGACGCGTGCTTTCCTCATCCTCTACAATCAGTACACAAAAACTCATACGCTTTCTCCGTCTTCTGCTGGTAATCTGACTGTAAAAACAGTTCCACCTGGAAATGAGTTTACACTAATACTCCCTTTATGGGCAGTCACAATTTGCTTGGTTAAGAATAATCCCAACCCTGTTCCCTTTTTTCTGGTGGTCATGTATGGAGAAAAAAGATGTTCCTTAACGTCCTCAGGGATACCGGGGCCGTTGTCTGAAATGCTGATATCTACAAAAGGTTGACCGGCAATATCGCGATACATGGAGGCTTTGATGGCCAGCATGTCCCCTTTTTCCGTCATGGCATCCAGGGCGTTTGAGATCAAATTCGTAAAGACTCGGTCCAGCGACCGGGGATCTCCTTTGATCTTCAAAAGCCCTTCTTCAATATTAAAGACCGGGTTAACATTCAAGTTGGCGAGTTTTGGCCTCCACCGGTCCACGATCTTTCGAAGATAAGTCTCCAGATCGATGATTTCCATTTTAGAATCCACAGGCCTGGCTGAAGCCATTAAAGACTCCAACAGATTGTTCAAACGCGTGCAATCTGCGAGAGCCCTGTTGATAATCTCTTGATTTGGATCATCCTGAGGTAGTTTCATGCCCAGCAACTGGACGCCAGTGTAAATGCTATTGATCGGATTGCGTAAATCATGAGCTACAGCAGCGGTAAAATCTCCGAGCAAGGCGCGGTTTTCAAGCTGCTGTGTGAGGATCTTCTGTTGTTCGTTTTCACTGATATCCGCAACAATCACTTCGATGGCACTGACTTCGTTAGCTTTCATCACCGGAATGACTTTAATTTGGGCTGAAAAAGATTGTCCGTTACGACGATTCAAACTTGCCTTGCCGACGTTGTGCGTGGTATTGCCCTTGACTGCGTCTTCAAGGGCGGGTTGAAGTTTATCGGTTCCGATCAGAACGTTGTCATAAGGCTGCGCAAGTACTTCATGTTCTGCATACCCCAACATCCATTCTGCCGCGGGGTTGATCTCGGTGATGGCCAGGTCAGTGTCTAAAACAAAAACCGCCTCCTGCATGTGTTCGATCGTCACGGTGCGGGCTTCCACTTTTTGAGCCTCACCGGCCAATCGGTCTTCAATGTTCTTGATCAAAGTGGATTTCTGAATGTAGTTCAAAATATGAAATGACAGGAATTGCAATACGCCCATGCGTAATTCTCGAGGGATCTCACCTCGACCACACACCGCAAGAATTCCGATCGCCGCATCATCCAATTTTAAAGGAGCAGTGGCGACGTAATCCACACCCTTCAGACGCGCGTACTTGTGAATTTCAGTGATCACACGATCACCCGAATTCCATAATAAGGGTTCGGTCAAGCGGATGAGATCGGTTGAGGGCAATTGCTGGGGGAAATCATCCGTGTTGCCGTAATGATATACACATCCCAGGGCAGGAAAACTGGGTTCCGCCTGAAACAAAGCCGTGGATTCCACATTCAACATCAGACAACTCAAACGCAAGATCTGAGTCAGAACCTGTTCGGGATCTGACCCCTCCGATATCTTGCTTAAAAGGATGATCTGGTTGACCAACCCTTCAATTTCAGTCTCTTCCCCTTCAAAGCGGTTCTGATTGGTCATAAACCGGATCAGGACCCAGCGCGTTTGCGTGCTTATGAAATCAAACCTGGCTCTGACCACGATGGGTGTCTGTCCGCGGCGGTTCACTTCCACTTCCCTGACCTCGCCCGAATTGACGGATTTGATATTCAATTTAGGGAAAAGATAACTGCTGCTTTTTTCACGCAGGTCAGCGGTTGAAAAGGAGGTGGTTTTAATTAGACGGCTGTTTAGAAAAATAATCCTGTCGCTGGCCTGATCCACCAAGACACCCGGTTCCTCCTGCAGGTTAAGCATGGAGAAGATCTCATCCGTGCCAGGCAGGTTTTTTCCGAGCAGGTTCGATGTCAATTGTGAGGTGAACGATTTCATGAATCCTTTGCCATAGCTTTGCGTAAATGAGCAGGAAGAATCCCTTCAATGGCACGATATTTTGCTACCGTACGGCGCGCCACTTCGAATCCCTTTTCTGCAAGCAAGAGCACCAAGTCAGAATCACTGAGAGGTTTTTGCTCATGGCTGATCAACTCTTTAAGGACACTGCGGATGTTGAGGCTGCGATCAAAGAATTCTGAGAGCGGGATGATGCGCCTGTTAGGAAGCTGTACTGCCTTGTTGGCTACAGCCCGCGAAATGGTCGATTCGTGTACTTCCAGCTCTCGAGAGATCTGCGCCCGGGTAACTGGTTTTAAATACTTTTCACCCATCAAGATAAATTCACGCTGCATGGTCACCACGCGCATGAGCAGCCGCTCCATTGTATGGTTGCGCTGTTGAAGACATTTCACAAACAAGGAAGCTTTTTCAAGATCACCTTTCAACTCCCCTTTGACTTCTTCCTCGGCTTCCTTAATGGCCTGCTTAAACATGGGGTTTACCTGCAATGTCCCGCTTATGGGCATAATGATCTCAACCACCAATGGTTTGGCGGGGTCGTCATTCAAGTAGCTGATGATGATATCAGGTTGGTGAAACGCCTGTGTCTCTTCATGGGCAGGCTGCCGCATGTCTCCCCAGTGAGCCCTGGCCGGGAAGGGATACAAATTTTCAGCAATGAATTGCGCCGCCTGGGCGACCTGCTTCACAGGAACACCAAATTTGTGCGCCAATTCTGAATATTGATGGTGGCTTAACTGATCCATACCTTCAAGGATACAGCGTTCTGCTATCTCTGGTACGTTATTAGCAGTTTCTTTAAGCACTTCCAGCTGCACCAGGAGGGCCTCCTGGGGATTACTGGAACCGACACCGACCGGATCCGCCAGCTGGATCAGGCGTTTGACCTTTTCCACTTCCTGAAGGGGAACGTGTGTATAACGGGAAACTTCGAACAGGGTCGTGGTCAAAAACCCGTCCTCATCCAAATGGGTCAGCAGAAAAGCGGCCAAGGCGCGCTGGTTCGTATCCAGATCGGGTGCGATCTGTTTCAATACATAAGCCGGCAATTCCTCGACTTCCGGCGCGAACGGTTCATCGTCAATCGTGGTGTCGACATAGTCTTTTCGTGAAATAAACTCTTCACGAGGAGATAAGAAGACCACGGGCTCTTCAGAATTCAGATTTGCAGGCAGACTGCAAACCGGGCATTTTCCAGGGTCAGTCAATAACCTGTGACAGGTGGGGCATCTGCGCTCTTCCACCATTTCAAGGGCGGGATTCGAAGCAAGCTCCGATTCGATGGACTGCTGAAGTTCTTCGGTGGTGAGACTCAATAAGGTCATCGTCTGCGCAAGATGAGCAGTCGTCAGGGGCCGGATGGAAGTGGTTTGTCTTTGTAACATTTTTCACCTATCCACTTTTCAGTATAGCGTTTTTTTGTTTTTAGTGCAAGTTCTATGCCAAAGAATTTTTTCACAGAATGGTAGAATTAAATCATGAGCAAGGATACCCCTGAGCGATTAACGATCATTGGCGGCGGATTGGCCGGATGTGAAGCTGCCTGGCAGGCAGCCATCAGAGGCGTGCCAGTGACCCTCTATGAAATGCGCCCGCAAAGAATGACGGAAGCTCATACCAGCGGTATGTTGGCAGAATTGGTTTGTTCCAATTCGCTGGGGTCGAAAGTCCGCAATCGAGCCACGGGTTTGCTCAAAGAAGAATGCAGCCTGCTAGGCTCCCTGCTGATCGACTGCGCGGAGCAAAACTCTCTCCCTGCCGGAGACGCACTGGCCGTGGATCGAACTTTGTTTGCTAAGACGGTCACACGAAAAATTGAAAACCATCCAAATATAACCATCATCCGGGAAGAGATCCTTGAAATCCCCTCCGGGCCGGTCATTATCGCGAGCGGGCCGCTTACTTCTCCCCACCTGGCCGAATCCATACTCCGAATCACAGGGGCAAGGCAATTATTCTTCTATGACGCCATCGCTCCCATCGTCACTGCAGAATCCATCAACATGGACATCGCTTTCAGAGCGTCACGATACAAATACGAAAACGATCCTCACGGTGATTATATTAATTGCCCGTTCTCAGAAGAGCAATATCATGCTTTCATCCATGCCCTGCTTTCAGCCAAACGCTTTGAACTTTCCGAAAATGAAAAAGTGGTTGAACAAGGGGTGCAAGTAAACCAACCGGCGTTTTTCGAAGCCTGTCTTCCGGTTGAGGTCATGGCTGCGCGCGACCCTTTGGTCTTGTCTTTCGGTCCCATGAGGCCAACCGGCCTGCGGAATCCGCATAACGGAGAGCGCCCTTATGCAATCGTTCAACTGCGCCAGGACGACCTCGCAGATACGCTTTACAATATGGTCGGATTTCAAACCAATCTTCTGCATGCTGAGCAGGCCAGTGTGTTTCGTATGATCCCGGGGCTAGAAAAAGCTGAATTCGTTCGATACGGCCAAATGCACCGCAACACGTATATCAATGCCCCGGAAATGCTTGACGCAACACTGCAGTCGCGCGGTCGGGCTGATCTGTTTTTTGCAGGCCAGGTGGCAGGGATCGAGGGATACGTGGGCAACATCGGCGCGGGTCTCGTGGCTGGGATCAACGCGGCGCGCCTTTTACAGGGAAAACCACTGTTGGAATTTCCCCAGGAAACTATGATCGGCGCGATGCTCAATTACATTTCACACGCCGCGGCAGAGCGATTTCAGCCCATGAAGGCGAATTTTGGTATTCTGACACCCCTCGAATCGAAGCAAGTGAACAAAAAAGACAGAGGTTTCATTTACGCGAAGAGGGCATTGCGTTCGCTTGCTGAGTTTTTGGCGTCCAACCAGGTTGTTGGAGAGTGAAATGAAACTAAGAATATTTTTGGTTTTAGGCCTCTTTGGTCTGCTTGTGAGCGGATTTTATCTTGTTCGTGGTTTTAAAAATGAAAGGGCGAACGAGAATTTCAACGCCGAGAGAGCCTGGCAGGATCTGCAAACCCAAGTGGAATTTGGTCCACGCACACCGGGTTCGCAGGCGCATCAAATGACCATTACCTATATTTCAGAACAATTGAACCTAGCTGGTTGGGATGTCGAAATTCAAGAAGTCGAAAGCATGGGACATACCATTAAAAACGTCATCGCAAAAAAAGGCAAAGGCGCACCGTGGATCCTGCTTGGGGCACATTATGACACGCGGTTTTTTGCCGATCAGGATCCGGATGAAAGCAAGCAGAGCCAAGCGGTGACTGGTGCAAACGACGGGGCATCAGGCGTGGCGGTTTTATTGGAAATGGCTCGCGCAATCCAACGGCCGCTGCGAGGACAGATCTGGCTGGTATTCTTTGACGCCGAGGACCAGGGACGCATCGAGGGATGGGATTGGATCCTGGGTTCGAGAGCTTTTGTAAAAGAACTACATGAAAAACCCGACGCGGTTGTGGTGATCGATATGATCGGAGACAAAGATCTGAACATCTTTAAAGAAAAATCCTCAGATCAAGCCCTAACCGAATCCATCTGGCAGGTCGCAGCGAGATCAGGATTCAGCGACCATTTTATTAATGAGGAGAAGTACTCGATTCTCGACGACCATTTCCCATTCCTGGAAGCTGGAATCCCGGCAGTGGATATCATCGATTTCGATTATGAATCTTGGCACACCAGCCAGGATGACATGCAAAGTGTCAGCGCAGAAAGCCTGTCCATCATTGGCCAGACCCTGCTCACCTGGTTGGAAGAATTTGAAGGATTTTATAAATGATGGCCTGAATCGTGAGATAATAAGTCAGAAATCAAATCCACAAGGATATTTGTATTGATGAACAAAGCCAAACCTTTCCTGCCTCCTGCTGACCGCATTGCTTCGTTTAAACCCTATTTCTTTGCGTCTTTAGGCAACAAGATCGCCGAACTGAAGACTTCCGGGATGGATGTCATCCGCCTGGATATGGGAGCGCCCGACCTTCCCCCTGAAGACTTCATCATTGACGCACTAGTAGAAAGCGCCCGTCGATCAGACACCCATAGTTATACCCCGATGGGCGGTAGCCCTGCCTTTAAAAAGGCGGTTGCGGATTATTACATGGAACGCTTCGAGGTGAGCCTCGATCCGAAAAGTGAGATCATAGGATTGATCGGATCAAAGGAAGGCGTGTTCAACCTTAGCCAGGTGATTTTGAACCCTGGGGATATCAGCCTGGTACCCGATCCGGGGTATCCGGTTTACGCGGCGAGCGGGATCATCGCCGGCGCTGAGATCGTTTATCTACCACTGGAAAGTGACAACGGCTTTTTACCTGATCTGAAGGCCATCCCGCAAGACAAGCTGGAACGAGCAAAGCTGCTCTGGTTGAACTATCCAAACAACCCTACCGGCGCAGTGGCTACGATGGATTTCTTCGAGCAGGCGGTGTTGTTCGCCCAAAAGAACAACATTCTGATCGCCCACGACGCGCCATATACAGACGTGTGTTTTGACGGGTATCACGCACCCAGTTTATTGCAGGTGCCCGGCGCTCGAGAGGTGGCCGTTGAATTCAACTCGCTCTCTAAAACGTATAACATGGCGGGCTGGAGACTTGGCATGGCGGTTGGGAACGCCGAAGTGATCAATTACCTCTACAATTACAAAAGCCAAATGGACTCATCAACTTTTGAGCCCATCAATGCGGCAGGTATTACTGCCTTGCGTGGTGATCAAACCTGGCTGGAAGACCGAAACAAAACATATCAGGTGCGCAGAGATCTGGTGGTCAACGGCCTAAAAAAAGCCGGGTTCATCGTTGACCCTCCCAAGGCTGCCATCTACGTTTGGGCCCACCTACCCGCAGGACAAACCGATTCAACATCCTTCTGCGCGAAAATGCTCGGGGAAATCGGCGTCAGCATCACCCCGGGTGTCGTTTACGGCCCACATGGTGAAGGTTATGTGCGCATCTCTCTGGGTACCCCCACCGAGCGAGTTGAACAGGCTATGCAGAGAATCGTGAACTGGGATTCTGGTCAATAAAAATGAATCGGCATAAAACACATCCCACCCATGCTCCACATGAGCGTGCATTTCTGGTGGGAGTTGAAATACGCAATGAACCAGCCCTCATTTCAATTGAGGATTCCCTGAGTGAACTCGCTCAACTTGCAGAAACCGCGGGACTTGAGGTGGTTGGTGAAATCACTCAAAAGCTAGATACGCCTAATCCGGCAACCTATATCGGCTCAGGCAAGCTAGATGAGGTTGTAGCGCTCGTCGAAGAAACTTTAGGCGATGTCGTCCTATTCGATAACGAACTTTCTCCACGCCACCTGCGTGAAATTGAAGAGAAACTCGGCCTTAAGGTGCGCGTTGTAGACCGCACGGCTTTGATCCTGGATATTTTTGCGCAACACGCCCACACCCGCGAAGGTATTTTACAAGTAGCCCTCGCGCAATACGAGTACAGGCTCCCGCGTTTGACACGCGCCTGGACCCATCTGGCTCGCCAGGCAGGCGGCGGCGGCGGGCGTACCGGATCGGTAGGAGGTGTTGGCCTGAGGGGCCCGGGTGAAACGCAGTTGGAAGTCGACCGTCGTGAAATTCGCAAGCGCATCAAATTCCTTAAGGATGAACTGGAAAAAGTACGCGCACACCGGCAGCGCTATCGAGCCCAGCGCAAGCGGTCTCGAATTCCGCTCATATCCATTGTTGGCTACACGAATGCTGGAAAATCCACCCTGCTGAATCATCTCAGCAAAGCCGGTGTGCTGGCCGCCGACCAATTGTTCGCCACCCTGGATCCGACCACCCGCAAGATCGAGCTTCCAGGCGGACATGAAGCGCTGCTCACCGATACGGTTGGGTTCATTCAAAAACTACCCGCCCAACTAGTGGCCGCCTTTCAGGCGACACTTGAAGAAATATCAGAAGCTGATCTACTTATCCATGTGGTGGATATTACCCACGTCAATGCCGTGGAACAGGCCAAGGCGGTGGAAGAAACCCTGAAAGAGATCAAGGCTGAACACATCCCCATGGTGGTGGCCTTAAATAAGATCGACCAACTACCCGACCCTGAAGGTGCGCAAGAAGCTTTGCAGTATTTCCCCCGAGCAGTGGCGATCTCCGCACTCACGGGGACGGGAATCCAGGATCTGCTGCGCATGATCGAAGATGAATTATATGAAAATTTTGTCAGGGTAACTGTGCAGATACCATATCAGGAAGGGCAATTGATCTCGCTCTTTCATGAACAGGGGCATATTGACCAGATCGAACACAACCGCAAGGGCGAATTTATCCGCGGCGCAATCCCCGGCCGGCTGATGGCACGATACGCCCCCTTTATCGCCAACCAAAAACCCGAGGATACGATAATCAACACCGAAGATGAAGAGTGACCATTACGTTTCATAAGACCAAATGAGAACGTAAAACCTGTTGTGAATCTTAAACGAAAAACGAGCCTTTAGGCTCGTTTTTTACTGTTGAAAAATTACTTTTTCTTTGTTTCTTTGCCGAGGTCGAGAATTTCTTTCCCCTG
>CAZNAF010000026.1:0-9592 GCA_964570925.1 uncultured Anaerolinea sp. | reverse complement strand
TGAAAAATTACTTTTTCTTTGTTTCTTTGCCGAGGTCGAGAATTTCTTTCCCCTGATACTGTCCGCAATTCGGACAAACGGTATGAGGAAGGCGCATTTCGCCGCAATTGCTGCACTGCACCAGATTGGCCGCTTGAAGCGCGTCTTGCGCTCTGCGGCGGTCTCGACGACCTTTTGAAAGTTTCCGTTTTGGAAGAGGAACCATCTCATTACTCCTGTCAAATTATCCGTACCCGTCATTTCTTTTGACAGGCCTCTGGATTATACGCTTGACCCCTTTTTCCGTCAAGGCGTGGAAACAGGTATGTTAAGGACGGCTGACACTTGCGTACAGGCTCTGATTTGTTGTAAAATCTTTGGCATGGAAATTCATCTTGGAATGGCGAAGATCAACAAGTACGCCAGTTCAGAAAGCGGCGATACCCTGGAGGTCGTTGAAAGGCCAAACGGAGGCGTTTCGGTAGTCCTCGCGGATGGGCAAACTTCGGGAAAAGGTGCCAAGAACGTTTCAACGCTGGTGGTACGCAAGGTCATCACCCTGCTGGCAGAAGGAGTCAGGGACGGCGCCGCAGCCCGGGCGGCTTCAGACTCCCTTTTCACGGAACGCGCCGGAAAAGTGACGGCAACGCTGAATATCCTTTCGGCCGATCTGCAGAGCGGAACCATCGTAATCACACGCAACAATCCCTGCCCGGTGTTCATCTCACGGGGCGACCAGGTGGAATGCATCACCAGTGCAAGCGTCAGCCTTGGTACCTCACGGAATATCAGGCCATCCATCACGGAATTCCCGTTGGAAAGCGGCTTGACCATCGTCTTCTTTACGGATGGGATCCGCTTTGCCGGAGATCGCAGCGGGCAAACGTTGGATATTTGTACTCTTTTACAGGCTATGCTGGAGGATGAAAATCCAACCGCTCAAGACATGGCCAACACGATCCTGGCGCAGGCCATCCGTTTGGATAACAACCGACCCAATGACGACATGAGTGTGGTGGTACTGCGCTCCGTGTCCACTGAAACCGATCAGATCCGAAGAATGACCCTGCGTTTACCGGTTCCCTCAGAATTGACACCCCGATAAACAAGGTTTGTGCGAATACTGTAAAGACCAAGCCGAGGTGATACTTTCTCTTTCAAACATGATCCGCCCTTAATCGGTGTCGTAGGTGTTTGCGCTTCGGGGAAAACAACATTGATCAACCAATTGCAGCACCTTGGCTTTCACTGCCGCCATATTGCGCAGGAACACTCCTACGTGCAAGATATGTGGCAAAGGCTTACCAATCCCGATGTTCTCGTCTACCTATCTGTATCTTATGAAAAAACACTGCATCGCCGCAATCTGAATTGGAGCGAACGTGAATATCAGGTCCAAATCGACAGATTGAAACACGCCAGGGAGCATGCAAACGTTTTTGTCGATACCGACCTGCTCTCCCCTGAAGAAGTATGCAAATCGGTGATCCATTCCATTGAAAAATACTTGTCTGAACAAAACCTGACTTTTTGACCTTCCCTTTGACGGTTCAAAGCACTGAATTGGAGTATAATCCCTTAGTTCGCGCCAGCGCGAAATTGATTTTGGTCGCATTGGAGGTCACAGAAACACATGGATCGTCGTTATCTAAATTTTATTTTAATTCTAGTCTTGCTGGCTGGCATCATCTGGGTCGATCTGCCCCGGGCGGAAGGCAGCAACGGGCTCAAGATCGGTAGTTTTGAACGGTCATTGAACCCTGTTTTGGGTCTTGATCTTCGCGGCGGAATGCAGGTCTTAATGGCTCCTCCCGCTGAAATTGCCGCCACAAAACAAGACCTTGAAGATACTGCAAAAATCCTGGAAAATCGTGCCAATGGCCTTGGTGTCACTGAAAATAATTTTCAGGTCGCTGGTGACAATTATATTCTGGCTGAATTTCCCGGCCTCACCAACACCGAAGAAGTGATTGCCACGATCAAACAGACCGGCTTGCTGGAATTCGTTGATGCCGGCACAACCTACCTGCCCGAAGGCACGGTCATCAACACAGACCATGAAAAAGCGGAACCTGTCGTGAACGATGGAAGCGTCAGACCCACCATCACAGCGGATGGAACCGTTGAGCCTGCCGATTACGTGTTTCACACGGTCATGATCGGTTCTGAAATTGAAGACGTTCAGGTTACTGTGGATGAAATGGGACAATTTGTGATCCCGTTCAAAATTGCTTCAACAAGCAGAGAACTATTCAAAAATCACACTGCCCAAAACAAGGATAAATTCCTGGCCATCGTTTTAGATAAGAAGGTCATTTCCTGTCCTTCCATTGGGGGTACATTGGACGGCGAAGGCCAGATCAGCGGGAATTTCACCTCTGAAACAGCCAACAACCTGGCCGTCACCCTGCGCTATGGACGCCTTTCCGTGCCGGTGGAAGTGGTTGAGACGCGCATTATCGGACCCACGCTCGGACAAGACTCATTGGACAAAAGCCTGCTGGCCGGCGCGATCGGTTTCAGTATTGTCATCCTCTTCATGCTGATCTATTACAGACTGCCTGGGGCTGTGGCCGTCTTATCCATCGCATTTTATGCCGCCCTGACCTTCGCACTTTTCAAACTCATCCCGGTAACCTTGACCCTGCCTGCCATTGCCGGTTTTCTGCTATCCACAGGCAGCGCGCTGGATGCGAACATCCTCATCTTTGAACGACTTAAAGAGGAACTGCGCAACGGACGTACGCTTCAACAAGCGGTGGATCTGGGCTGGAAAAGAGCCTGGCCTTCCATCCGCGACTCCAACATCGCCACCATCATTACCAGCGCCATTCTCTTCTGGTTCGGTTCGGCGTTTGGCGCCACCATCGTCAAGGGTTTTGCCTTGACACTGGCACTTGGTGTCGGCGTCTCCCTTTTCACTGCTTTAGTGGTCACACGCAACTTCTTGAGCATTGTGATCAAATTCATCAATCCTGCCCGCCATGAAAGATGGTTTGGGGCGTAGGAGGAAAACCAATGCTTAACATTTTAGGAAAACGTTATCTCTTTTTTGCCCTCTCTCTCATTATCATAATTCCCGGCTTGATTATGCTCGGAATTAACGGGATGCCTCTTTCCATTGATTTCAAAGGCGGCACGTATCTTGAAGTTCAATTCCCGTCTGGTATTCTTCCTTCGACTGAACAGGTTAAGGATATTTTTGACAGCCTGAACGTCACGGACGCGCAGATCCAAACCACGGATGAAAATTCACTGATCATTCGGTCTTCCGCTTTGGAAGAAAGCGCTCGGGCTCAAATTTTATCCGAACTGTCCAGCATCGCAGGAGAAGATGTGGTCATCATCAAAGCTGATACAGTCGGCCCATCCATTGGACAGGGTGTCACCCAGCGTGCACTGCAAGCTGTTGGCGCGGCTGCGCTTGCGATCGTGGTCTATATCACCTTTGCGTTTCGGCGCGTTCCACACGCCTTCCGCTTTGGTGTGTGCGCGATCATCGCCATGGTCCACGACGTTCTGGTCGTTTTGGCGCTCACCGGATACGGTTCGAAATTCTTCGGCTGGCAAGTGGATTCGCTCTACCTTACCGCCGTCTTGACCGTGATCGGCTTTTCAGTACAAGACAAGATCGTGGTATTCGATCGTATCCGTGAGAACACGGCCGTACTCCGTAAGTTGAGCTTTGAACAACTGGCAAACCATTCAATCGTGCAAACGCTTCAGCGTTCCATCAACACCCAGTTGATGACCGTGGAATTCTTTTTGCTGTCACTTGCTTTGTTCGGTGGTGTCACCCTGCGTGAATTCGCCGTGATCCTTTTGGTCGGACTGTTCAGCGGTACATATTCCTCCATTTTCATTGCAGCCCCCCTTCTCGTGGTGTGGGAAAACAAGGAATGGCGGACCTGGTTCAAACGCAGCCCCAAGGCTGCCTGAGTAGACGAAAATCCCGGAGAGACTCCGGGATTTTTTCTTAGTAGAATTGAGAGAGAATAGTAGATGGCAAATTTTTACTTTCTACGATCAGTGGAGGAATATGAACAAAAAAGTTGTTTTGGTCACAAGGCCTTTTTTCAAAGACATCTATCAATCCCTTACCCAGCATTTCGATACCATCTTATGGCCTGAGGACTCTCCAGCCCCTTTGGATTGGATCAGAAATCATATCGAACAGGTGGACGCCTTGCTGTGCATGCTGACCGACCCAATCAACGAGGAGATCATTACACGGGGAGCCGCATCACGATTAAAAGTGATCAGCCAGATGGCTGTTGGTGTGGACAACATTGCAGTTCGTTCGGCAACGACTCTGAAAATCCCGGTTGGTCACACCCCTGGTGTGCTCACGGAGACCACGGCTGATTTCGCCTGGGCATTGATGATGTGTGCCGCACGCCGCGTGGTAGAATCTGCCCTTGAGGTGAAACAGGGAAACTGGAAAGCCTGGGGACCGGAAATCCTTTGCGGGACGGATATTTTTGGTAAAACACTGGGATTGATCGGTTTCGGCCGCATCGGAAAAGCGATGGCCTTCCGTGCTTCAGGTTTTCAGATGCGCGTCCTCTATCATGAACCAACTGAAAAACCAGAAAACAGAGCCATTAAAAATGCATCCTATGTCTCTTTGGAGCAATTATTAGAGGAATCCGATTATGTGAGCCTGCACGCGTATCTTTCACCGACGACCAAGGGATTGATCGGCGTACCACAATTGGCGAGGATGAAAGAATCCGCGATCCTGGTTAATACGGCCCGGGGAGCCATGGTGGATCACGACGCCCTCTACCGCGCCCTGATCGAAAAAAAGATCGCCGCGGCAGCCCTGGATGTTTTTGACCCCGAACCTGTTCCCGCAGGTCATCCGCTCCTTTCTCTTCCCAACGTGATCATCACACCCCACGTTGCCAGTGCTTCCATCGCGACCAGGCGAAAAATGGCCGAAATGACCCTGGAAAACATCCAGGCGGGACTCAAGGGCGAGCGGCTGCCTTACTGCGCCAATCCCCAGATATACGAGTAGAAATTATTCCGGCAATCGGAAAATGAAATTAAGGTCGTTTACGTTCGTGCCGGTCGGTCCGGTTTTAATCAGGCTGCCCACCTTTTCGAAGAAATGGTAGGCATCGTTGTTGCGAAGGTATTCAGCCGGATCCAACCCCATAGATACTGCCTGTCGAAAGGTTTCACCTGTTACGTAAGCGCCGGCAGCATCCGTCGGACCGTCTTCGCCATCCGTGGCTAGCGTGATCAAGAGGCTATTGTGCAGTCCGTCTAATTCTGCAACCGCGCTGAGCGCCACTTCGAGATTGCGTCCTCCCAACCCGCTGCCGCGTACTTTTACCGTTGTTTCGCCTCCCGCGATCCCGACAAAGGGTCGACCCAGAGGACTGACTTTTTTCAATTGACGCGTCAGAAAAATGCCAGCCTGCTGCGCTTCACCGGTCAGTTCACAGGTGATCAGTTCTGCTTGAAACCCTTCTTGAATGGCCTGCTTTAGAGCGCTCTTGGCTGAAATTAAATTGCTGGCGATAATGGTGTGAGAGGCCGTCGCGGAGATCTCATCAAACGGTTTAAGCGTCTCCTCAACCTGACCCTGACAGCCTGACTCCACCCGCAAACGGATCGATTCGGGTAGATCTGATTTCTCTATAAATTTATCCAGGATCGTTTTGGCATCAAAAAATGTTGACGGGTCTGGCACAGCCGGACCGGAGGCAATTACATCAAGTGGACTGTTGACCACATCAGAGATCACAAGCGCGCCCACCCTCGCCGGGGCAGCCAATTTTAGGAATCCCCCTCCTTTGAACAGATCCAGATGTTTGCGTACTGAGTTCATCTCATTAATAGAGGCGCCTGAAGCCAATAACAATGAGGTTGCTTTCTGCATGTCTTGAAGGGTGATGCCGGGTGCCGGCAGACACACAAGGGAAGATCCACCCCCGGAGACAAGAAAAACAACAACATCGTTTTGTTTTGATTTTTCAAGGAGATGCCTGATCTCTTCAGCGGCCTCGACACTATTCTGATCGGGCACTGGATGACTGCCAAGTAACAATCGTAGTGGGCTGGTACTCACCGCATCGCCAGGGTGATGTTTACATACAATCACCCCGTCAGAAATTCTTTGGCCCAACTGGCTTTGGGCAGCTTTTGCCATCGCGTAAGCCGCTTTACCAATTGAAACCAATAGAATTTGCGAGTCGGGATATAATGGAAACGTTTTATCACCAATATGCAAATTGTTATCGTTAAAAACAATGTTTTTCTTTACGACATCGAACGGATCCGCTGCACCAAGAGCGCTCAACAAAATCCGACTGATGGATTCAAGCCTGGCTGGTTTTAAGTCCAGTTTTTTGAGAGATTCTGTAAAATTATGCATGTTTCCCTTTATTTTAGGATAAATGGATAGCGAATTGAGTACATTTGTTTATAGAAAATGGTCATAAAATGGTTTAGTAAATATTCATCTTAATTAAATTTTCATATTGAAAATTCGTAATTATTATATCTTCCAAGGAGAAAAACTGTGGATAAGCAAGTACTTGACAAGATGCTACGCCCAAAATCGATTGCTGTTGTGGGGGCTTCAGCGACCCCCGGAAAGATCGGTTATACCGTAATCGATAATTTGATCAAAGGTGGATATTCAGGCAAGATCTACCCTATCAACCCGACATGCGATGAAATTCTGGGATTGAAAGCTTATCCTGAGATCGAACAGGTACCTGGTGAGATCGATTCCGCCATCATCACCGTGCCCGCCAAAGTAATGTCTGAAGTGACCGAAGAATGCGGCCGTAAAGGGGTTAAAGGCCTCATTGTGATCACCTCCGGATTTGGCGAGGTTGGACGCAAGGATCTGGAAGACGAGATGCTTGCGATCGCGGCGCGCTACGGCATGAGGGTTTTAGGACCCAACATTGTGGGTTCTCTTTCCAACTCTGACAAGTTCAATGGTTCATTCGCACCCGGTCTTCCCTTCCCTGGCAAGGCGTCTCTGATCACCCAGTCTGGCGCTCTGTTGATCGCCATAGACATGGCAACTTATACCAAACGAATTGGTTTTGATAAATTGATCTCCATCGGAAACATGGCTGATGTGGATTTCGCCGATCTGATCGAGTGGTTTGACGAGGATGAAAACACGACCTGTGTATCCCTATATATTGAGGGTATGAAGAACGGCCGTAAATTCATTGACGCCGCCCGCAAATCCAAGAAGCCTATCGTGGCTTTAAAATCCGGTGTATCCGCTCATGGCTCAGCAGCCGCGGCATCACATACAGGATCCCTGGCTGGAGCCGCCAAAGTTTATACCTCGGCCTTCAAGCAGGCTGGCGTCATCCAGGCTGCTGACCTGAATGACCTCTTCAACCGCACCCTCACCCTCTCGCAGCAGCCACCCATGAAAGGCGAGAACCTGTTGATCCTCACCAACGGCGGCGGCGTGGGTGTGCTCGCCACAGACGCGGCTGAAAAATACGGCATCCCCCTGCACTTCGCCCCTGCGGATGTTCAGGAAGAGTTAAAGAAACACATGCCGGATTTCGGATCCGCCAAGAACCCCGTGGACATGACCGGTATGGCCGGTAACGATTGGTATTACCAGACGACAAAATTCTCCTACGCGCACAACTGGACAGATGGTCTGGTGGTGCTCTATTGCGAGACAGCCATGACCAACCCGCAGCAGATCGCCGAGAGCATCAAACGCGCCGTGGATGAATCAGGTGTGAAAGGCAAACCCATCACTGTATCCTTTGTGGGTGGTGAAAAATCAGATAAAGCCATGGGCTGGCTGGTGGAGAACGGCATCCCCGCTTTTGGCGCACCGGACCTGGCGGTCAATGCCATGGCCTCTTTGCGTGAATATGCCCGCCTGCAGGAAAACAAAAATGGCACCGCCTACACCTGTGATGACACAGCCAAGAACGCAGCCATGGCGGTGATCAACAAAGCGCGTGCCGACAAACGTGATTCTCTCACCGAGATCGAAGCCAAAGAAGTGTTCAAGGCTTACGGCATGCCCGTTACCAACATCGCTCTCGCGAAAACAGAAGATGAAGCGGTTGCCGTCGGTAAGAAGATCGGATTCCCCCTTGTGCTCAAGATCGTTTCCCCCGATATCCTGCATAAATCCGACGCGGGCGGTGTGAAGGTCAACATCAAGGATGAAGCCGGCATTCGCGATGCCTTCCAGACAATTTTGAAGAACGCCAAGGCTTATAAAGCCGATGCTGATATCCACGGCGTGGCCGTTCAGGAAATGGCCCCCTGGGGCACCGAGGTCATCCTCGGCTCTGTGAACGACCCGGCATTTGGCCCGACGGTCATGTTCGGTCTGGGCGGCATCTTCGTAGAAGTCCTCAAGGATGTAACCTTCAGAGTGACACCCTTCAATAAAGCTCAGGCTGAAGAAATGATCGGCGAGATCAAAGGCGCAGCCATCCTTGCGGGTGCGCGCGGCGAGAAACCCAAAGACCGCGCCGCCCTCGCGCAGACCATCTTTGATTACTCCTGCATGGTTTATGACCTTCAAGATGAGATCAAGGAATCGGATGCCAATCCCGTGCTGGTCTATGAAGATGGCCAAGGCCTTAAGGTTGCCGACGCCCGTATCATTTTGAAAAGCAAATAATTCCTAACTAGAGAAAAGCCCTGACAGCTTTTCGCTGACAGGGCTTTTTTATTTAAGCCGATGAAATTATATCCAGGTTTATGAATCACCTAAATAATGCTGAGAGACCTCATCGATGAATTCCTGCCAGATCTCGTTCGGTGTCCAAATTCGATCCATATGGGCACGTGGGAGTTCATCAGATTCTTTCAGTACGAATTTCCGGTAAAGATAAACGAACGCGGAAACGCGCATGTTCATGGCGCAGTGCAGCCAGATCTTTCTTCCCTCCAGGGCTTGCATTAATTTTGTAAAGAGGAGAAATTGTTCCACTTCCGGCAATTCCCATTCCACAGGAATTTGAAAGTAGTTCATGTGCAGGTTTGTTACGCGTGTAGATTCATTTTCAAGTGCGTTGGCGGAGGTAGGAAGAGCCAGATTGATCACCGTATCAAAACCGAGACCAGGAAGCTGTTGAATATCCTTTTCAGAAAGCTGCCCCGAAGTCCACAACCAGTCAAAAATTTGAACTGTATTTACGGTATCCAAGTGGTCCCTCCTGCAAATTTTCCGATCAACCCTTAAGTTTTTTCCACGCGCCGACCCAGGGTGTTCCCAGGCGATTGTGTTCCGGAATGGTGATCTTGTTCAATTTCTGAGCAACTTTGACTGCGGCGGCGGCCACCCCTGCCCACTCTGATGCCAGCAAGGCTGCACGCATACTTTGCGAACACGATGCGGCCCATTCCCACTCCAGGCGGAACTTGTCGGCTTTAACCCAATATCCTCGTTTTTCCCAGGCTTCCACACTCGAATCAATATTATTGCTGATCTCTTCCAAGGCGACCACGACAAAAGCAGCCAGGTCTTTGGTGAGTTCGTTGGGTTCATTCTGTTTCATCAACTCCCGTAAAGCCAGGACGATACATTTTGATAATCGAGTGCGGTCTTTGCCAACACTATCAGGATTGTAAACTCTGCTCAAAC
>CAZNAF010000025.1:23928-30952 GCA_964570925.1 uncultured Anaerolinea sp. | reverse complement strand
GATAATCGAGTGCGGTCTTTGCCAACACTATCAGGATTGTAAACTCTGCTCAAACTTTCCGTCCTTGGTTTCGTGATTGATTTCGAAGTGATTATAGTACATGATTTGCATGATTGTATGCTTTTACGCAAATATTTGAAAAATAAAGTATTACTTTCAGGCTCCAAATTTCATAATAATTTCCAGCCTGATGAAAATCATATATTTTCGTTTGTCTCCAATGGAAAATGAAAAAAAGATTGTTGGTGTAAAATTTATTTCATGATCAATCAAGGCGTGATCTGATACGACATTATGGAGGATTTCATGATTAAGACTCAACAAATCAGTGTGGGACGCAAAATCATTAATATCTGGAAATACTTTATCACTCCATCAACTTGGAAAACCTGGTATGTTAAAGGTATGCAGGGTCCAAGCCCCAATTGGCAAAAAGGTGGAGTTGTAATTTGGGAAGATGGGTTGACTTCGGGAATCTCGGAGTTCTTAGAAAACGAAACCCTTCAATTTAAAAATAAAAATAATTCCGAACGCTGGTTTTTTACTACCGAAAGCGAGAATGTGACACGAATCCGATTCGAGGTGGAAAGTGATCGATTCCTGGATGATTTTGATGAAATGGCGGATGAGTTGTTATCAAAATTGACCCTCGCACTGGAATTAAATATTTTGAAACCCGAACCTGTGCAGCAACCACCCTCTCTTCCAAAAAGCAATACGGTAACTCAAGATCCTACCTCGGTGAACCATAAACAAAAACCTGCCACAACACCCGAAGAGAAGACAAAACCACCACAACCGTTGGGAACTCCTTGCCCTCGCTGTCACGTGGAGCATTCGGATTTCATTTGCAATGAGTGTGGTTACTACAAAAAAGGTGACCTCTTCAAGATCATTGCAGTATGTTTGGTCGCCCTTGGTTTTGGTATCAGCGGCATATTGAATCTGGTTAACCAGGATGAGATAAGTCTATGGAAAGTTCTCTTAAAAGTGATCTGCGGTAATCTTTTCGGACTGATGGTCTTTATCATCATCCCAGAAACATTAAAGAGAGCCAAGAAATACCAAGCCTGGAAAGACCAACATGAATTGGCCCTTTCCAAATTGCTTGACTTTTATGACCATAAATCCAGGGTTTCCCTTGAAGAAGCGGCGATTTACATGAACCGCAGTACAAAATGGGTTGTTGCCATGTTGGAAGAATTGAAAAGCCGCCTGCAAATTCGTATTAACAACGGTGAAGTTGAAGTGGTACATCCTGAATATTGGGAAACAAAATGAAAAGGTTACATCGCAAAAATGAGACACCTTTTAATACTTACACCACCATCGCGATAATTATGTTCTAGATGAATGAAGGGTGATAGTTCCTTTTTTATCACATTTCTCAACTTTTCAACGATAACCTTATCTTTTTCATTCAGACTGAAAAATATATGAAATTGATTTTTTATATTATCAAGGGTTTTTTATCACGATCGGTTTTTGGTCCGGGGAAATCCAGGTGGTCAGCAAATGTTCACCGGTACTTTTATTATAAAAGCTCCACATATGCGTTATTGATGTACCAATCTCCCTCATTTCCCCAGGTTCCAATGTAAACCAACTTCTCTCATTCTTGTCATAATCGATCCAAAAAACCTCCACAGGACTATCAGTCATATTTACAAATGGAACTTGTTCTTTTACAACATCCTCGATCGAATGATCTGAGGCTGTAAACCAGTCATTATTTCGAAATACCGCAAACATTTCTACATCATGATTTCCTTCACTTTCAGTGTTGCGATAAACGCTATAAGAGTCAATATTGCCCTTTAATTTTGCGCTAAATGGCGGTATTTGAGACTGCCATTCAACAGAACAGGAATTCAAAGTGTAATCAATATCATATTCATTGAAATACCAGACCCACCAATCTCTAAAGGTTTTATAGTATTCTTCTGACCAACCTTCGGTGTCATAATTCTGGAAAAAGAGATCCAGATTTTCCTCGTCCATCCAATCATAGTAATTTTTCATGACGATACAAGGATCCCCGGTCGGTTCTTCATGCTTTTCAAGATACTTACACTCTGAAGCCCCCTGAGGAAATTCTGCATGATATCCATTGAGATTTCCCCCGATTGGTGCGTTCGTGTCTATTGTTTTTATTTGTAGCCACTGGCAGTGAAGATTATCGGGTTCACCATTCACAAGCTGGTCGGTAATCATCGTTCTATAAACTCGAATTCCCGTTACCTGATCCAGATAATTTTGGGACCGATCTAAGTATTGGTTTCCGTTCCATTCAAAAGGTGAAGCTCTATCCAGTTTCCACACTGATAATCCATTAAAAATGTCGACCGTGGAGCCGACAGGTTGTTGATCAGCTCCTGTAAATCGAGTAGATAGATCCCGATCCTCAAGCGGTTTTCCGGTAATTAAATCAAATTTGATCCTTTCGTCTCCATATGCCGCCCAATCGCAGTTTCCTTTGATGACATTTGTAACTTTAGACGAAACCTTGATAAACCCTGTATTGTTTTCCGTTTTTTCATCTAAAATGAAATCTGTGGTTACTTCACATACCGATTCCAGAACACCCCATTTCCAATTCTCGTGATAATCTGTAACCGTCATGAAAAAGTCATCTGGGATGACCCTGTCAACTTTCGCAATTGGCATAGAGGAATCACAAGTATATTCTCCGGAATCAGGAAGGTTGATCGAATAAGCCATGGACTGATAGGGGGCACTAAAAATGGTACAGTTACCAGGCAGCCATTTTCCATATCCCTCAGCTTCCACCTGAATTGAAAAAGTATCGTAAACCATTAAATCATCTTTTGAGGGTTCGGATTTAGCTGAATTTAGTGGAATTACCAATGTGCCAAATTCATCAGTGTTTTTAATCCAGTAAGCGTCGCCAAGCCGGATTTTCACTGAAGCATTTGGGATTGGAGTACCTTGTGCATTTAATATTTGAAGAGTAACGCAAGCCCAATGTTCACCTGGTGAACATTCTGCGGTCTCCTCAAAAAGTTTGTCTTGAAGGTACTGATGTCGCATCCAAAACAGGGTTTCGATCGTCACATCTTCAACAAATTCATAAATAACTCCACTTATTTGTTCAATATAAGAAAAACCAATTCTATTGGCTTTTTTCCCTGCCATGGCCATATCAAAATTTTCAATGATAAGAAAAACGTTATCGATGGAGGTACCAAAAACTGTAAAAGAATCCGGGCCTGAGAAAAGTTCACCTTTGCCAGTTATTAAAAATAGTAAAATTTTGTTTCCTGGTCTCTTTTGGTCAAGTATTTCAGCCATCGTGCTTAGATCAACGTTAGAAGCAATTTCTTGATATTGTGAGAGATCCACTGTAACAGACTCAAATTCCAATTCTTGGTAATTTGTATTTTCATCATTATTCAATATATTCATATTTCCTGGTTGGTTTCCCACTGTGATAACAGGTAAATACTCGCCTTTTATATCTTCAACGATAGTGAAAACCTGATCTCCAATTTGAATTTCGCTTTTCTTTTGAGTTGCCTCATTAGAAGTTGCATTTTCGTTATTGTAGTCTTCAGTCGGTGCTTGTACTGGTTTACAGGAAACGAGAAATAATAAAAACAAAACCAAAAATGAGAAATACGTTCTCGATTTCATAATCAGCCCCTCTCACATGTAGATTGGATTTGATAAAGGCATTATATAGACATGGATATACTTTTTCAATCACATATACCGATTAAATATAAAAAGAATCGATATACTGCATTTTTTAACTATATGAGTTCCATAAGAGTTAATTGACTGCAATTGACTTACATTTCCCTCTCGCTTATAATTTCTCAACGTCTGGGGAAATGCTGGAATTGGCAGACAGGCATGACTTAGGATCATGTGCCGCGAGGCGTGAGGGTTCAAGTCCCTCTTTCCCCACCAGACGGACAATAATTATTACTAAAAGGAATTTACCATTGAAAATCGATACTCAGGCTCTTGAAGACCATCAAATGAAAGTCGTCGCGGAATTCGAAGCAACCGCGCTGGAAAAATACAAACATCAGGCTGCGCGAAAAATTGCCAACAAAGCCAAGATACCGGGATTTCGTCCGGGGAAAGCGCCATACGATGTCGTACTGCGACTATATGGTGAAGCAGCCATTGAAGAAGAAGCTATCGAATTCATGGTGGAAGATGTTTATCCACAAATGCTCGATGAGGCAAAGATAAAACCGGCGGCTCCGGGCACCCTTCAGGACATTTCGAAGGAAGGTGCGCTTAAATTTACTTTTATCGTTCCGATGGAACCTGAGGTGGACCTTGCCGGATACAAAGAAATCCGCAAGAAATACGCCGTCAAGGACGTACCCAAAAAAGAAGTAGAAGATTTCATTGCACGATTGCGAAGAAATTTCGCCACCGCTGAACCGGTGGAACGCGCAGCCGAAAAAGGCGACCTGGTCTACCTGAAACTGGACGCCCAGATCCTTAACCCGGATGAAAAAGACAAACCAGAACTACTCAAAGACTCCCCCCTGCAGGTTGTGATCGGCGAAACGAATGACAACGGCGTGGATTTTCCATACAGCGGTTTTGGTGATAACTTGGTCAAACTTGCTGTCGGTGACGAGAAAAAGATCAAGTACACCTACCCCGCGGATGCCCGATATGAGCAGCTACGCGGCAAAGAAGTTGAATTTCTCGCCAAAATCGACAGTGTAAAATCCTTAAGCTTGCCTGAATTTGATGACGCGTTCGCCCAGAGTGTAGGCGAGTTTGAAAATGTCGAAAAATTACGCGAAAACATCAAAGAACAGCTTGAAACTCGACAACGTGAAGAATATGAAGGCACCTGGTTTGAAGAACTGATCGACGAGGTTGTCAAACAATCCAAGATCAAGTATCCACCCCAAGTGCTCGAACACGAAATGGAACATGTCGTTGAGGCCGTGACCGAAGATCTTGCCCGCCAGAAAATGGAACTGGATGCTTATCTCAAGACTATAAAAAAGGAAAAAGACGCCTGGCTTGCCGAAGAAATAAAACCCGTTGCCATGAAACGTCTTGAGCGTACGCTTGTGATGGAAGAATTGGCAAAGGTCGAAAAAATCCAGGTTAAGAATGATGACCTGCAGAATGAAGTATCCTTGATGATCCAGGAAATGCAGATGCAGGGCGATGTGGATTTCAAGAAGCTTGAAAAACAACTCAAGAATGAACGGGTTGCCAATAACGTGGCAATGCAAGCCGCTGCACGCCTGGTCAATCGCAAAACACTTGAGAGATTAAAGAACATCGCCACAGGCAAAGCCGAAGAAGTTGTCGCGTTGGATGAGGAAAAAACAAAGGACAAAACCAAGACCAACGCCAAGAAAAAAGCTGAAGAAAAGCCTGCCGAAGCGGCGGTGGAAAACAAACCCAAAGCCAAAGCCGCGGCTAAAAAGAAAACCGAAGAACCCGCAGCTGCTGCCGAAGCCGAAAAAGTCAAGAAACCTGCCAAAAAAGCAGTTGAGAAAAAAGCAGATTAACTCATATAGTCAGATGGATTTTTACGGAGGTAAAGTGGAAATCCCCAATTTCAAATCAGTAATCCCGATGGTCATTGAATCCTCAGGCCGCGGTGAAAGAGCCTATGATATTTATTCGCTTCTTTTCCGTGAAAGAATCATATTTGTCGGCACCCCCATCGATGACCAGGTTGCCAACGCCGTCGTGGCTCAATTATTGGTACTCAGCCGCGAAGATCCTGAAGCAGATATTCAAATGTATATCAACTCTCCTGGCGGCCAGATCTATTCCGGGCTGGCGATCTATGACACCATGAAAATGATCCCGAACAAGATCAGCACCGTGGCGGTCGGCGTGACCGCGTCTTTCGGGACAGTACTACTGGCTGCCGGAACCAAGGGGAAAAGATACGCGCTTCCTCATGCGACCGTTCATATGCACCAACCTCTGGGCGGCGCTGAAGGACAGGCTTCGGATATTGAGATCCAGGCACGGGAAATTCTGAGGCTTAAAGCTCGACTGATGAATATCCTTTCGGAATCCACTGGCCAGACACTTGAAGTCATCGAACGTGATACAGACCGGAATTTCTATCTTGACGCACAACAAGCCGTGGATTACGGTTTGGTGGACCAGGTGCTCACCCCGCCCATTCATGAATTCAAGAAATAGATCTTTCAGACCGGGTGGCAGCGCTATCCGGTCTGTTTTATGTCAGGAAAATAATTGATGAATCACGCACAACCGATCAAAGCGCTCATCCTGGATATGGACGGTGTCTTGTGGCGCGAAAATGATCCCATCGGAGATCTTAACACGATCTTTCGTGGCTTTTTAGAAACCGGTATAAAGATCATGCTCGCTACTAATAACGCCACTCGCACTCCGGCACAATACGTTGAAAAGATCACCTGCCTGGGGGGCATTGTCGAGGAAGATCAGATCGTAAATTCCTCTATGGGCGTCGCTTATCTGCTCAAGAAAAGGTTCCCCCAGGGCGGTCCGGTTTTCGCCATCGGCGAAATTGGTTTGATCACGGCGCTTGAACAAGAAGGATTTATTCAATCGGAAGAACCCGGGTTGGCTGTGATAGGCAGCATGGATCGAGAGATCAATTTTCAGAAATTAAAAAAGGCCACCTTGCTGATCCGCAGCGGGATCCCTTTTTATTTCACCAATCCCGACCGAACTTTTCCGACACCGGAAGGGCTGATCCCGGGCGCGGGGTCCTTGCTGGCCGCCCTGGAAGTGGCATCCGATGTCACGCCGATCATTGCCGGAAAACCATCGACCACCCTGTTCGAATTTGCCCTGGAACGCCTGGGCACAAAACCGGAAGAGACGCTGGTGGTAGGAGACAGGTTAGAAACGGATATTTTGGGAGGCCAGCGAGCCGGCTGTAAAACAGCCCTGGTTCTCTCAGGCATCGCAACAAAAGAAGAAGCTGAAGCCTGGCAGCCAAAACCCGACCTGATCGCAAACGATCTTACAGACCTATTACGTGTCCTCCATGGATGAAAAG
>CAZNAF010000025.1:0-23828 GCA_964570925.1 uncultured Anaerolinea sp. | reverse complement strand
AATTACCCGACAAAAGGATGATCGAAACCGTCCTCATGCGTTATGAAGAAAGACAAACCCTGTGCATTTCTTCACAAGCCGGATGCGCCATGGGTTGTGTGTTCTGCGCCACCGGTCAAATGGGTTTTTCACGAGATCTAAGCGCAGGTGAAATTGTCGAACAGGTGCTGTTTTTTGCCCGCGAATTAAAAAAAATAGACAAAAAGGTCACTAACATTGTCGTCATGGGAATGGGTGAACCCTTTCATAATTACGATGCCGTTATGGAAGCCATCCACCGTTTGAACGCGCCAAATGGATTTAACCTGGGCGCGCGTCGTTTTACAGTGTCCACGGTAGGGCTGGTTCCTGCCATCCAGCGTTTTGCAGCTGAAAGATCTCAGATCAATCTGGCGATCAGCCTGCACGCCGCCAACAATGATCTAAGGGCTGAACTTTTACCCATCGCGAAAAAATATCCACTAGAAGAACTCATGAGGGCATGTAAAAGTTATATTGAAGTGACGAACAGGCGCGTGACCTTCGAGTGGGCGTTGATCCAGGGGGTTAATGATCGCGTTGAAGACGCCAGGGAGTTGGCAGGATTATTAAAAGATTTATTATGTCACGTAAATGTCATCCCCCTGAATCCCACACATGCCTACTCAGGAAAAGCCACCACTCAAGAAAGAGCTCTCGCGTTTCAAAAAGTATTAGTTCAAAACGGCATCCCCTGCACCATCCGCCTGCGCAGAGGCATCGATATCCAGGCCGGGTGCGGACAACTGGCAACCCTGCAATCTTCATCAACCATACCATCATGATATAATTTTTGCCAATGTCAGAAAACCTTTTCTCAAAATGGAAAGAAGGTCTTGATCGAACGCGCAAATCCACGTTTGGGCGAATCGCCAATCTGGTAGGCGCGAGTGAGATCAAAACAGAGACCTGGGATGAGCTGGAAGAGCTTCTCATCCAGGCCGACCTTGGTGTTGACACCACGCTGAACATCGTGAGCCATTTAAAAGAAAAAACATTAGAGCTTGGTTTTACAAAAAATATTGAACTGCGTGAATGTTTGAAAGCTGAATTGTTAAGCCTGTTGAAGGAGCCTGAAGCCATCCCGTTTGTGAGCGATGCGCCCACTGTGATCCTGTTGGTGGGTGTCAACGGGTCAGGAAAGACCACCACCGCGGCTAAACTGGGCAAACGTTACGCGCTTGAGGGGAAGAAGGTTTTGCTGGCCGCTGCCGATACCTTCCGTGCCGCGGCGATCGACCAGTTACAGGTATGGGGTGACAGGCTTAACCTTCCTGTGGTTGCCGGTCAACCCGAGAGTGATTCAGGAGCCGTCGCCTTTGACGCGGTGCAATCGGCGATCGCGCGGAAAATGGACCTTGTGTTGATCGATACGGCCGGCCGCCTGCATACACGCTATAACCTGATGGAAGAATTGAAAAAAGTCCATCGAGTCGTAGGCAAAGCACTGCCAGGCGCACCGCATGCCGTCTTGCTCGTTCTGGATGCCACAACCGGTCAAAACGCGCTGCACCAGGCCAAGGCTTTCAAAGAAGCCGTTCAGGTCAGCGGTGTGATTCTATCCAAACTGGATTCATCAGCCCGGGGCGGGATGACCTTCGCCATTCGGAAGGAATTGGATCTGCCCGTATATTTCGCGGGTCTCGGAGAAAAACCTGAAGACCTGCAGCCGTTTGATAGCAAAGCCTTTGTGGAAAATATATTATTGAATCAACCTTAGAGGAAGCATGGAAGAATTAACCACTCAATTAAAAGAATTCCAGACCACGATCCATTCTCTCATGGAGCGTCTTTGACTTAGCTCAAAAGCGTAAAGAATTGGAAAAACTGCAACAGAGATCGCAAGATCCTCAAATTTGGGATGATCCCCGCAACGCTCAATCGATCATGAAAAACCTCTCTGATCACAAAGAGGAAATTGACCATTGGGATCAATTAGCCAAAAGGATCGCAGACACCTTGGAACTATCCCAGTTGGACGATCCGTCTCTGGATGAAGAGTTGAGCAACGAGACCAGGAATATTGCCAAAGAACTGGATCAACTGAGTCTGTCCATCCTGCTGGGCGGCAAATACGACCGTGGAAACGCGCTGTTGACCATCAACACCGGAGAAGGCGGCACCGACGCGCAGGACTGGGCTGCCATGCTTGAACGCATGTACTTACGCTATTGTGAAAGAAAAGGTTTTCAAACCGAGATCCTTGATCAAAACGAAGGGGAAGAAGCCGGAATAAAAAACGTCACGATCATGGTCAGCGGCAGTTACGCGTATGGTTATTTGCGCGCTGAAAAAGGGGTTCACCGGCTGGTCAGGCTGTCTCCTTTTGATTCGGCACATCGACGCCACACATCCTTCGCACAGGTGGAGGTCCTCCCGGAAGCCGTTCAGGAAGACGCCACTGTGGATATCAACCCGGATGACATCAAGATCGATATTTACAAGTCATCTGGCGCGGGTGGACAGAACGTGCAAAAGAACGCCACGGCCATCCGGTTGACGCACCTGCCCACCGGAATTGTCGTGACCTGTCAAAACGAAAGATCGCAAATGCAGAATCGCGAAAACGCCATGCGCGTCCTGCGTTCACGCTTGTTGGATCTGGCCCAGATCGCGGCCGAGAAAAATATCGCTGACCTGCGTGGTGCCTATCAAAAGGCCGAATGGGGCAGCCAGATCCGGTCATATGTCTTACATCCTTATCAAATGGTCAAAGACCACCGCACCGAATTTGAAGTAGGAAACACGCAGTCAGTTCTGGATGGGGACCTGGACGGGTTTATCGAAGCGTGGCTTAAATTAAAAAAATAGACACCTTTTCTCAAGTTCAGACGAGTGTTGGTGTCTGGTAAATTCAATACCTAATCAAGAACTTTTGCCAATTCGATCATTGAATTATCGAGGGTCTTTTGCCGGCCAACCACATCTTCAAGCGGTGTGGCTACAACCTCTCCTTTAATTTCACCCATTAAGACGCCGAATTCTCCACTGGCAAGCTGCTCCACTGCGGCGGCGCCTAATTTACTGGCTAGAATGCGGTCCACGGCACTGGGGTTACCTCCTCGCTGGGTATGCCCCAAAATGGTAACGCGAAGGTCAAATCCGAGACGCTCGCGATGTTTTGTAAAATAAGTATCCAAAGCGTTGGCGTTATATTTTGCACCTTCCGCGACCACGATGATGGCGTGTTGTTTGCCCTTTTCATAAGCCGAGGTCAATATTTCCGCGATGTGCTCCGGATTTGCCTCGATCTCAGGCAAAACCACGCTTTCCGCACCCCCGGCAATTGCAGCCATCAAAGCCAGATAGCCGCATTTGCGTCCCATCACCTCAATCAAGAAAGCCCGCTGGTGAGAGGAGGCAGTGGTTTTCAACCGGTCAATCGCTTCAAGTGCGATATTTAACGCGGTATCCACTCCGATGGTGACATCACAACCAAAAAGGTCGTTATCGATGGTCGAGGCGACCCCCACAACCGGAAAACCAAGCTTGTGAAGCGCCAGGTTACCGGTTTGTGAACCGTTCCCGCCTATAACCACCAAACCGTTAATGCCGGCTTCGTTTAAGGAACGGATCGCTTTTAGTTGGCCTTTTTCGGTTTTAAATTCTTCGCTTCGGGCACTGCCCAGAATCGTACCGCCACGCTGTAAAATGCCTCCCACGTCCCGAGTCCCCAAGGGGATAAATATGCCATTGATCAATCCCTCATAACCGCCTTTAACGCCAAATACCTGCCACCCTTTGGCCACGCCTGTGCGAACCACAGAACGGATGGCGGCGTTCATTCCAGGGGCGTCCCCTCCACTCGTTAATACAGCGATCTTCTCCATCTGAAACCTCCACAAAAAATATTCTTCCCTTCAAGGATCGCTCAAAAAGAAGGATCTGAAAATTTTAAGAATGGTTTGGTACAATACCATCTAATTTTTACTTTGATCTCAATTATACTTTCGTCTCTGACCGAAAAAAGTTGCACCATATAATATGTTCTGACATTATAAACAGGAAAAAACGAAACAAGGGCTTATGACACTTAAAGGGTTTATTTTTGACTTCGATGGTTTGATCCTCGATACTGAGATGCCAGGATGCAAAGCCTGGTCCGAATTATTTAATGAACACGGTTTTCGGTTTACATTGGAAGATTGGAAAAAAGCCATAGGAACCGGGCCTTCGGCCTATGACCCGGCCTCGCACCTAAAAGAATTAACCCATGGAGAATTGGATGCTTCTCTCATCAGAAAACAAACGCTGCAAAGAACGAGAGAATTGATCGAAAAAGAAACTATCCTCCCCGGTGTGCAGAAATTTATCGAGGACGCTCACCATGCCGGATTAAATATGGGAGTGGCTTCCAGTTCAGGCAGGGACTGGGTCGAAGGGTACCTGGAAAAACTCAACCTGAGAGATTTTTTTAACTCAGTCTGTACGGCAGATGATGTTGAAAAAGTAAAACCCGACCCGGAACTCTACCAAGTCACGGCTCGCCGTTTAAACCTGGAGCCATCAGAAATCATCGTTTTTGAGGATTCCCCCAATGGAGTACGCGCCGCAAGAGACGCGGGGATGTTCTGTGTCGCCATCCCCAATGAAATCACTCGTTCAATGGATTTGTCACACGCGAATTTAATCTTTCCGTCTTTTGAAACCATCGAAATTCCACGGCTGGTCGATTTGCTTAATTAATTATTGAAAATGTTATACTATTACGATCAATTAAGCGGCACATCAAATGATTAATGCAGAAAAGCTTGCCCCAATCGTTGAAAACCTGATCGAAAAACTTCCCGGGTCTTATTCTGTCGCCGACCGAGAAATGATCCTGCGCGCGTATAAATATGCCGAAACAGCGCATGAAGGACAAAAACGAGCTTCCGGTGAACCTTATATCACTCATGCTGTTGCCGTTGCGATCATCCTCGCAGAATTGCAGGTTCAGCCCGTGGTTGTAGCCGCAGGCCTTTTACATGACACCGTTGAAGATACACACATCACCCTCGAAGATATAAATCGTGAATTTGGGCCTGAAATCGGAAGTCTGGTGGATGGTGTAACGAAATTGACTCATTTACCCAGGGTCTCCCGGGCAGACCAACATGACGCAGAAATTTCGGATGAAATCGCGTTCAAAGATGAACCAGATAACCAGCGTTATGGCCTGGAAATACAAAAGGACAGACGCCGCGATCTGGCCAATGAAACACTGCGAAAGACGTTTTTAGCGATGGGTGAAGACATCCGAGTCATTTTGATCAAACTCGCAGACCGCCTGCATAACATGCGCACGTTGGGTTTTATGCCGGAGAAGAAGAGAAAAAGGATCGCTCAAGAAACCCTGGATATTTTTGCACCCCTGGCCAACAGGCTTGGCATCTGGCAATTAAAATGGGAATTGGAAGACTTGGGTTTCAGGTATACAAATCCGGAAAAATATAAAGAAATTGCGCAAAACCTTTCTGAAACCAGGCCTGAACGTGAACGCCAGATGCAGCAGATTGGCGATAAATTAAAAAAGTTGATCCTTGACGCAGGCGTGAAAGTCGAAATTTCAGCACGCAGCAAGCATATTTTTTCCATCCACCGCAAGATGGCCGAAAAAAACAAACCCTTCGAACTGGTAAGGGACTTGCGTGGGGTACGATTGATCGTTCCAGACATCCCCTCGTGCTACGCAGCTTTGGGGGTCATCCACACCCATTGGCGGCCTATTCCCAATGAATTCGATGATTACATCGCCGCTCCTAAGGATAATTTTTATCAATCTCTACACACCGCTGTAATTTATGATGACGGTAAACCGCTGGAAGTACAAATTCGTACTCCAGAGATGGATGAGAACGCGGAATTTGGCATCGCAGCCCATTGGAAATACAAAGAAAAAGGCCCGCATGACGAGCGCTATGAACAGCGCATCAACTGGCTGAAAAAATTGATGGAATGGCGGCAAGACGTTGAAGACGCCAATGAATTTGTTGATGGAATGAAAACGGATGTCTTTCAAGATCGCGTGTATGTTTTTACGCCACGCGGAGATATCATTGACCTTCCATCCGGTTCCACCCCTATTGACTTCGCTTATCACGTCCACACAGAAATTGGAAACCGCTGCCGGGGCGCGAAGATCAACGGAAAGCTGGTAAACCTGGAATATACCTTGAGAACAGGTGATCAGGTTGAGATCCTGGCAGCCAAACAAGGTGGTCCCTCACGCGACTGGTTAAATTCCAACCTGGGACTGGTAAAAACCCAACGAGCGCGGTCCAAAATTCGAAGCTGGTTTAAACGACAAAACCGTGATCAAAACCTATCACAAGGCAGAGAGATTCTCGAAAAAGAACTTCGCCGCCTGGGATTGACCGATTACAGCGTTGAAAAATTGGCGGACCATTATGATTTTAAATCAGTTGAAGACCTCTATGTTGCCGTTGGCTGCGGGGACGTATCGATCGGACACCTGGTAAACATTCTATCTGAAAGTGACCGAACTCAGGAAGATGTTTTTGCATTGAAGCCATCCACCTTACCCCGTAAGGTTAACGATACCTCAGTGTCAGTGCTTGGTTTGAAAAACATCCTTACGACCTTCGCCAAATGTTGCAAACCGGTGCCCGGGGATGAAATTGTCGGGTATATCACAAGAGGTAGAGGCGCTACCATCCACAGACAGGATTGCCCCAATATGTTAAGGATGCATGACCATGATCGAATTGTTCGGGTCTCCTGGGGGGAAGCGAAATTAACCTTCCCTGTTGAGATCCAAATCAAAGCGTACGATCGTCAAGGCTTGATGGGAGATATTTCGACCCTGTTAACAAATGAAAACATCAACCTAAGTGATGTAAAATTGAATGTCATTCATAACCAAGCCCACATGGTACTGGTGCTCGAGATCTCAGACCTGGCTCAACTTTCGAGAGTCTTGACAAAGATCGAAAACCTGCCCAATGTCGTTCAGGCACACAGGCTCAAACCCGGGTAAAAGCATGATAGATCGATTTTTAAACATGGCGGAAAAACACTTTACGAATCTCTGCGCTTGGGGTAAAATCGCAGCCAATTAATGACCAGGTTTCAATTTTTGATAAGGATTTATTCACGTCTGGTATTATGACCTGAGGATCCAAATAATCATCTCTGAAGATCATCATCGTTTACCTGGTTTGATCAAAAGACGAAGAAAATAATTTATCGTTAGTGGAAGTTAGTTTTTATAAGAATACAGGAGGATTTTTATGCCACGTATCAAATGTCACTATCTTGATTGTGCGTTTTTAGACGAAGGGATCTGCACCGCTGGTATGGTCGAACTGGATCCCGATACCGGATGCAAAACTTATTCCGCGAACGCTGAATCCGCCGATGAAGATGACTGGGATACAGAGGAAGATGAACTTGAGGAATGGGAAGAACTGGAAGAAGAAGATGACGACGAAATATGGGAAGACGAGGACTCTGAAGAGTCATTCTAACCTAACCTGAAAATCTCAAAACCCCGGTTCGACCGGGGTTTTAGTTGATGAAAGCCGAACTCATGCAAGACCTGACGCGAAAAAATCTAAAATTTAATTTCTTTGTAAACCTGGCCGATGGCGGTTTTTTTGGTTTTGCTGTTGGATTTGCTTCGTATACCACCATCATTCCATTATTTGTCACCACAATGACATCCTCTCCCATCTTGATCGGGTTGATCCCCGCGATCCATAATATGGGATGGCAACTGCCACAATTATTTATCGCCAATCATCTTTCCAAATTAGAACGGATCAAACCGCTAACTCTTCTCTTGACCATTCAAGAGCGCTTACCCATTTTGGCCTTAGCGCTTGTTGCTGCGGCCGTCCCAAAAATCGGAATTTCTTTCGCCCTGGTGGCTACATTCTTGATCCTCGTTTGGCAGGGACTCGGCGCAGGATTTACGGCCAACGCCTGGCAAATCTTTATCGCAAAAATCATCCCTTCAGAGCTGCGGGCAACTTTTTTTGGCGCACAATCGGCAGCCGCGAATCTTCTCTCCAGTGTAGGCGCGATTCTGGCCGGGTTGATCCTTGAACGTACCAATCCGCAATGGAGTTATGTGATTTGTTTCTCCATCGCATCTGTGCTTTACCTGATCTCATGGTTATTCTTAAATCAAGCGCGTGAACCAGTAAAGATCATTGACCGAAACCAGTTACAGATTGTACCGCTCTGGTCAAACGTGATCCATATTCTGAAAACAGATAAGTTCTTTAGAAATTTTCTGGTCAGCAGGTTTCTTTCGCAATTCGGGATGATGGCCACAGCGTTTTATACAGTTTACGCGGTCAGTAATCTGGGAGTCAGCCCCGTTATGATCGGTGTGATGACGAGTGTCTTGCTGATCACCCAGGTGCTGGCAAACCCGATCTTGGGTAAGATTTCCGATAAATGGTCCAGAAAGTGGGTTCTGGTGATGGGGAGCGCAGCCTCCATCCTGAGCGCGTTGTTGGCCATCCTCATTAAAGAGCCTGGCTTATTCGCGATCGTTTTCATCCTCATGGGAATTGGAAACACGGCCTATTGGACGATCGGGATAACCATATCACTGGAATTCGGTGACGAAGAAAACCGCCCCGTATATGTGGGCATGGCGAACACACTGGTCTCCCCTTCCACCATTCTTGCCCCCTTGCTCGGTGGTTTTTTGGCAAATTCTTTCGGCTATCGATTTACGTTTCTAATTTCCACGATTTTCGGATTGATTGCTATTTTGATCATGAGCATCCTGGTTAAGGACCCCGGCAGAGGCAAACCTCACGCTCTAATTTGAACCGGGTTAAAATGATCAGACTGATTCTTCGAGCAAGGTTGAATCTGCCACCCTCTCTGTCATATCATTGATCCATTTTCGTGAAAAGTAACGCTTTAACCCGATACTTAGTTTCACGATCTCTTCTGAATAAGTCAGCGCGTAAACAAGGTAGATTGGAAATCCAAAGAGAAAAGCTCCCGCAGCTGTAAATGGAACGCCCACAAGCCAGATCACAAACCCGTCCAGAATTAACGAAAATCTCGTGTCTCCACCAGAACGTAAAATTCCGATGATGATGACCTGGTTGGAGGCTTTGATCCATAATCCCAATGAAAGGATGTTGATCAAGATTCGGGCATTGGACATCACTTGTGCATCAACCTTATAGAGAGAAAGAATATTCCCAGCCAGGAAATGTACCAGAATCCCCATGAGCATCGCTGCGCTCGATTGAAGCGCGAGAGAACGTCCGGCATACTTGAAGGCTTTTTCGTGGTCACCTTTCCCGATTTGCATGCCCACCATGATCGCGGTCGCATTGCCTATACCCTGGAACACAACAAATGCCAATTGCTCGATGGTGAGGATCATGTTCACCGAAGCCAAAGCGATCGTGCCCACATGACCATAAATGACGCTATAGGTAGTGGTGCCCAGTGACCAAAAAACCTCATTCAGGATGACAGGAAGCACGGGATTCATGACCTTGATCAGGAATTTGAGATCAACGGAAAGTATTTCTTTGATCGTGGCTGCGATCGGATTATGAGGGTCGCGGTAGACAAAGTACAGGATCCCGCAGCATTCCAGAAGCCTTGAAATTAAACCAGCGATCGCGGCACCTTCCACACCCAGGGCGGGGATACCAAAAAAATTTATGCCAAAGATCAACGGGATCGCCAGCACTACATCCAACACGAGGGTAACCGTGCTAACGATCATTGGCAAGCGAACATTACCGGTTGACCTGGAAGCCCAACTGAAAACCGCCGTGATGGAATAGAAAATATAAGACCAGCCGAAGATCTTCAAATAGCGGCTGCCAATTTCGATGACCGCGGTATCGTTGGTGTAGACCCTCAAAATGATCTCAGGAAAGAAAATGGCGATTATCCAAAAGAGCAGCGCTGAAATGAGGCTGAGTTTTAATGAGATCCCAACCACCTTGCGGATATTGGCCGTGTCTCTTTTTCCCCATAATTGGGCGATGAAGATCGCCGTGCCACTCACCACGCCGAAAACCAGCAAATTAAGCAAGAACCAGACCTGGTTAGCCAATCCCACAGCCGCAACAGACCCCTCTCCCAACTGACCAATCAGAACCATGGCCACCAGATTGAGGGAGGCGGTGACAAATTGCTGGATCGCAATCGGCAATGCCAGCTTGAATAATTGTCGATAATAGACGCCGTCATGAAAAAATCCGGCGATCTGTGCCAGTTTGTGTTCCAATTCACTTCCTTTCAATCAATAGCAAAATATTATAATCGCAATTGATATAGGGGTTTTTCCGATCAAAATTTCGATCAATGCAATCGAAGAAAATACCCAGCGGTTGATATTTGGTTTGTGAGATAATTATTTTGGTCGAAATAAATTCAAAAACGGGAGGGGCAAGATGACAGAAGCAGCCGAAAAAGCCTTATTAATTTTGCGTGACGCGGGACAATTCAAATGGTATGTCATTCCTTTACTGGCTTTTACTTTTTATGTGTACACGGTTGAAGCAGAAAAGAAAAACTGGAACCTGATCCTGGCTGGTCTCGCTTTTTGGGGAATGGATTGGTTCAACGAGATATGGAACTCGTTGGTCTTTCATTTTACCGGCTACGCCCCGGTTTGGGGAGCACCCGGAGGTAACACAGCCTTTTTGATCCTGATCGGCTTGAATATTGAGATCATGTTCATGTTTTCTGTTTCCGGGGTGATCTGGAGTAAAATGCTTCTGCCTGATAAAAAAGACAAGATCCTCGGCATTCCAAACCGGGCTTTTCTGGCTGTTGCCGGGTCCATTTTTTGTGTTTTGATCGAATGCGTTCTTAATGCCGCCGGAGTCTTAACCTGGGATTATCCATGGTGGAGCCGCAGTGCCCCGTGGTTGATCTTTCTGATCGGTTATCTCACCTTCTTTGTGGCAGCTTTTTGGGTTTATGACATGAAAAGCATGAAGAGCAAGTTGATCACAGTCGGAATTATTTGGAGTGTGGTCATACTGTCTTTGATCCTGTTTATCCCCATTCTGGGTTGGATCTGATACTAGGTTTATCGTATCAGATATACCATATTAAGATTCGAACAAATTTATGGTAAAATTGACCCTTGGTAAGCAGTTTTCTGCTGCCTTTCCGCTCTTGGCGTTGCTTGCAGCAATTTCTAAGGGCTATTCCGAGGAAAGGAGGTTCCCTTTATGCGTACGTATGAGGTAGTTCTGATCGTTCATCCCGAGTTGGATGAGACTGCATTTAAAGAAGTTATTGAAAAAGTCCAAGGTTGGATTACTACAGCAGGTGGTTCCCTGAAAAAACTTGATATTTGGGGAAAACGTCGTTTGGCATACATGATCAACAAACAACGCGAAGGCCAATATGTCCTTATCACTGCTGAATTCGACCCCGCTTTTAACGCAGAACTTGATCGTTCACTACGTTTTCTTGAACCGGTGATCCGGTACATGATCACAGTAGTTGAAAAGCCTTCTGCACAACCTGAACAGGCTTAGTGATTCAAGGAGTCTGGTATGAGTCGTGATTTGAACAAAGTAATGATTATTGGTCATTTGGGTCGTGACCCTGAGATGCGTTTTACACCTTCGGGCAGACCGGTTACCACCTTTACGGTAGCCACCAATCGTACATGGAATTCGACTGACGGTGAAAAACACAATGAAACCGAATGGTTCAATGTGGTAGCCTGGGGCAACCTGGCAGAGATCTGCAAACAATATCTCAACAAAGGACAACAAGTCTACGTTGAAGGACGTCTGCAGACCCGTCGTTGGGAAGACTCAGACAATATTAAACGCACCAGCGTTGAGATCGTCGCTTCTGAAATGATGATCCTCGGTGATCGTCATGATTCCAATACATCCAATGACGACTCGCAAGACCCCGAAACTGGAAATAATGAAGAAGAGTATCCATTCTAATGGAGTAGTAAAAGATGACAGATCAAAGTAATAATGAAAATGAAGGATTTTCTGGTGGACGGCGATTTGTAGCCCGCCCGAAAATTTGCCAGTTTTGTGCTGACAAGAACATCCAGATCGATTACAAAGCCGTGGATATGCTGCGTCGCTTTGTCACCGAGGATGGTCGTATTCGCCCAAGACGCCAGACAGGCACCTGTGCCTTGCACCAGCGCTCTTTGGCGGCTGCTGTGAAAAGGGCCCGGCATATCGCTCTACTGCCGTTTACCGGAGAGCGTTGGTCAGAAGCAATTCGCTGAAAAATAATGGAAAAGAATGGAGGGCATCGGGATTCTCCCATGCCCTTTATGTTATACATGAAGGATGAATATGACCACTGATAAGAAAGACCAAGAACAAAAGATCGTCACCAAGAAACATATGGCTCGACTTGAAAAAGAAAACAGACAGAGAAGAATTCTCTTGATCGGTATCGTCTCAATTGTTGTTGTCGTGGTTTTATTGATCACTTATGGGATCTTATCAAAAACGGTCTTGCTCCAAAACCGTGCTGTTGCAAAGGTTAACGATCAGAAGATCACTGTTTCTGAATTTCAAAAGAGGGTTGAGTATCAAAGGTTTACGCTGCAACAGACCTATGTCAACTACTACACATCCGGCCTAGCAGAATACTTGCAGTCCTACCTGGTCCAGATCCAAAATCAACTGGATTCATCATTGAATCTCGGGCAATCTGTACTGGATGAAATGGTCACGGAAGCGGTCATGATTCAGAAAGCCAAAGAACTGGGTCTCTCTGTTTCAGAAGAAGAGATCAGCAAGGAATTGGAAAACAGTTTTGGATTTTTTGAAAATGGCACCCCCACCCCAGCTGCCACGATCGCTTATAAGCCAACCTCAACCTATTCTCCCACTCAACTTGCGTTGTTGGCTCCCCTTGCTTCACCCACCGCGACAGCCACCGAAGAAATTCAAATGCCAACAGAAGACGATGTGATCTCTACTGAAAATCCGGGTGAGGAAGATCTGAGCGGAGAAGTAACCACAACACCCACGGCTACCGAGGTACTCCCCACCAACACTCCCACCGTGGAACCCACTGCAACCCAGGTTCCACCCACGGCGACACCCTTCACTCGTGAAGGGTATGAAAACCTCTACGCTACCAGTGTGGCGAACTTAACCAGCAATACCAAATATGATGAAACCGATTTCAGGGAATATGTACGTGCCCTTTTGTTCAGAGAAAAAATGTATGAATATGTGACCAAAGATCTTACCAATGAGCAGGAAATGGTATGGGTCAGACATATTCTCGTATCCACTGAAGAAGAAGCCCAAACCGTTCTTGACAGAATCAATAAGGGTGAGGATTTTGCAACCGTCGCGGCTGAGTTGTCATTAGACACAGCCAACAGCTTTAACGGCGGTGACCTTGGATGGACGTACCAGGGTCAAATGGTTGCGGAATTTGAAGAAGCAGCTTGGAGCCTGAAAATCGGCGAAATCAGTGGGATTGTGCAAACACAATACGGTTTCCACATCCTTCAGGTATTGGGACGAGAAACACGCCAAATGGATGAAAACACTTTTGGTGGTTATAAATCTAAAGTCTATGAAAAATACATAGAAGATTTAAAAACAAATTCAACCATAGAAATTTTTGATGTGTGGGCATCGGTGGTTCCCTCAAGCCCCACCATTCCACCTGAATTACGAATCGCACAATAATCATCAAAAAGAGGTTGCCTCTGTAAGAGTGCAACCTCTTTTTTTTTTATCGAACCATTTCCTCACTGATCTCATCCAACCGCAGGCTGATCACCTGACTGGCCGAGTCCCTCCCCATGGTGACCCCATAGATCACGTCAGCGACCTGTACGGTATTGCGGTTGTGCGTGATAACGATGAATTGCGTTTCCTGGCTCAATTCTTTCAGCAATTCGGTAAAGCGGCCAACATTGGCTTCATCGAGCATGGCATCCACCTCATCCATCACGCAGAAGGGAGTCGGTGATACTTTCAACAGCGAAAAGATCAACGCGACAGCCGTCAGAGACCGTTCTCCGCCAGAAAGGAGGGATAATCCTTGCTCCCTTCTGCCTGGTAATTTGGCTTCAATATCAATACCCGTTTCGGTGGGATTTTCGTCATCGGTGAGGATCAAGCGGGCTGATCCGCCTCCAAAAAGCCTCGTGAACATGATCTTGAATTCGGCGGCAACGGCATTAAACGTCGCCCTGAATTCCTTGCGCATCAATTCATCGAGTTCACTGATAATTTGACGCAAGTCTTCATCGGCTTTCTGCAAGTCGGCCATTTGGGTGGTTAAATATTCAAAGCGTTCTTTAACTTCGTTATATTCCAGTTTGGCATCCGGGTTGATGGCGCCCATCCTGCGCAGCAGCAACCTTTGCCGGTTGATGGCGTCTTCCAATCCCGGTGGAATTTCAGTGATCGTTGAAAGTTGATTGACGCCTTCCAGAGGAAGGGGCGTCGGACCGGTCACATCCTCCGAATATTCCAGCATCACCAACCCAAAGTCTTCACCGATCTTGCGCCGCAGATTCTCGAGACTTTCAGTAATGCGCGCCAACTCCAGTTGAGCCTGGGTACTGTTGCGCTCCGCGTTCGTCTCAGCCTGCTGGGCAAAGGTATAATCCTCCTGCAATTTGGAATACTCATTTTCCAGACCATCCAGTTCAGCTTCCGCGGGATCGATCTTTAATTGCAGTTGCGCGATCTGATCGTTGAGGTCTTTTTCCTGTTTTTGAAGCTCAACACGTTGTTGTTCTGATTCGCTCAATTGTCGGCTGATCCCCTGCAGGCGGATGGAGATGTTCTCAATATTTTTTTGATTTTGCTTTACCGTCAGGTCGTATTCAGACTCGCGTCTTTCAGCATCCGCAATACCACGTTTTAAGACCGCCACAGATGTGTTCCAATGTACAACCTGGGTCTGAAACTCCTCCAGGGTGATCTCTCTGAGTTTTGCTGTCGTCTCTTTGACCTTTTCGGTAAGCGTATTGATCTTTTCAAGGCCATCGCGGATGATCATTTCAATTTCGCTCAACTCCTGCGAGGTTTTCAGGGTTTCCGAATTTAAAAGGCTTAATTGGGATTGCTGCCATTCATTCTTTTGGTTTTGTTGTTCGTAATTCCTGATCGTCGACTGCAATTCCTTTTCGCGCGCTTCCACTTGCAGACGCAGGCTGTGAAGTTCCTGATCTTCATTTTTTCGTATCGTACGCAAGGATTGAATCGCGTCTTTTAGTTTTCCGTAATTGGCTTCGTGGTTCTCAAGATCGCGCTCAACGGCTTCCACGCGATCAGCCAGTTCTCGCCTTTGGCGAGGACGACCCACCAGGCTGGCCCTTCTGTCTTTTCCTGCGATCACAATGCCTGAGCCGGTAAACACTTCGCCCTTCAAGGTTACAATACGCGCGGCTTGTGGGATCGAAGAAACCAATCTTCTGGCTGCCTGACGATCTCTGACGACCAGGACCTGCCCGAGTAGCAAGGATAAGACCGATTTGACTTCTTTACTTCCGCCAACCAGGTCGGCAGCCACCCCCAACACATCGGCGTCTTTAACAGTCTTTACGCTCTCGAGCGTCTTTGCCCAGTCTTCAGGGATCATGATCGCCCTGCCGCTGCTATCTGTATCGAGGAAATCGAGGGCCTCTTCCAGACCGGTGGAAGAATCCAGGAAGATGGCATCCAGGTAGTCTCCCAGGACAGATCCAATGGCTTGTTCGAATTCCGCGGGAACTTCCAACAATGAACTGATCGCTTTATAGCGGCCTTTCAATTTTCCTGATTTGGCGGCTTGCAACAGGCTTTTCGCCCCTTCAGCCAGTCCGGTAAGTGAAGATTCTGCCTGATCCAAAACATTCAATTGGGCCAGAAGTTTGCTGTGTTCCGATTCCAAACGGTTCAATTCTTGAAAATACTTTTTTTCCTCATCCTCTTTATTGTTGAGGTCAACGGTATGTTTGGCGATCTTGTCTTGAAGTTCTTCATAAGCCAACCGGCTGTCATCCACCAGCTTTTGAGATTGCTCGCGTTTCTGTTCAAGGTCTTTTAGAACGGGAACACTATTCGCGAAACTGGTTTCCAAATTTTTCAGATTGAGGGCTTGCGATTCCTGTCTGCTGGATAATTCACGTTGATGTGCCTTCAGTTGAACTTGTTTTGATTCAAGTTCGGAAAGGTCCTTTCTTTCTTGCCTGAGTTGGTTTTCGATCAATTCGCGTTCTGATTGTTTTGTATCCAATATGTCTTGGGCTTGCTGTAATTGATCTTGCGCTTCCTGAAGTTCGGCGAGCAGGCGGTTCTTTTCATCCAGCAAAGAATCAAGTCTTTCTTTTTGGATCACTGCCTGCTCATCGTTGTTATTGAAATCATTCTTTAGTTCAACTTCCTGGTCAACCAGGGATCGGTAGCGTTCATCCAGGACTGCCAAACCACGGCTGATGTTCTCGCGTTCTGAATGCATGCCGGCGGATTCGGTGTGCCATTGGTTCAATTGTTCACGAAGTTCCAACAAGCGATTTCGTTTGATCTGCACGTTTTCATCAATACCCAGACGTTTGCCCCGGGTTAATTCAACCTTGTCTTCGAAATTTCGCAAAACTTCCTTGGCGCGCACGAGGTCTTTTTGGGTGTTCTGCCAGTGATATCCATACCAATCACGCAACAAGACATGCAAATCAGCTTGCACGTGGTCATATTCTTCTGCCCGCCTGGCCTGCCTTTCCAGACTGCGCAATCGTGGTTCCAATTCAGACAAGATGTCTTGAACCCTTTCCAGATTTCTGCGCGTGGAATCAAGCCGGTTGATGGATTCTTCACGTCTTGATCTGAAAAGGCCAATTCCGGCAGCTTCTTCAAAAAACCTTCGCCGTTCTTCAGGCCGTAACGACAGGGCCGCATCCACCAACCCCTGTCCGATGATCGTGTAAGTTCGTTCGGCCAAACCGGATTGGGCCAAAAGTTCCGAAATGTCTTTCAGACGGACTCTCTGCTTATTCAGCAAGTAATCATTGCCGCCGTCTCGATAAGCCCTTCGTGAAACGGAAACTTCAGAATAATCAATGGGCAGCCAGCCGTCCTCGTTATCGAAGGTAATGGTGGCAGAGGCCATTCCCGCTCGAGGCCTCTGGTCTGAGCCGGCAAAGATCATGTCTTCTGTTTTCTTGCCGCGCAGCAAGGAATAAGATTGTTCGCCCAATACCCAGCGAAGGGAATCAGAAATGTTGGATTTGCCGGAACCGTTCGGTCCTACAATGGCGGTAATGCTGCCTGGAAATTCAAACAGCACTCTGCTGGCAAAGGTTTTATAACCGTGCAGTTCAAGAGCTTTCAGTCGCGGCTTCATTGATTTCTATCCGATTTTTTTGAAGAATAATTTAATAATCCCAAGGTGTCCAATGCCATCATGGCTGCCTGTTTTGTGGCTGCCTGCTTGCTGTAACCTGATCCACTTCCAGATACTTTACCATTAACGAGCACGTCAACCTCGAACAATTTCGAATGATCAGGGCCTGAGGAATTTCTGGTGATGTATTGGGGAGCTGAAAATCCCTTTCCTTGTGCCCACTCCTGCAACTTGCTTTTTGGATCTTCATCCTTGTGATTCTCGAGGATGTCTTCCGCGGCGATCAACAACATGGGTTCTATGAAATTCATTACACCGTTGATATTTTGGTCGAGATAGATCGCACCAATGACCGCTTCAAACGTATCACATAATAAACCGGATCTGTTATTGCCGCCCGCTTGGGTTTCACCCCGGCCCAGGCGCATGGCGTTTCCGAGCCCGATCTTTTTCGCAAATTCTGCCAGCTGAGCGGTATGCACAAGTGCTGAGCGCATGCGAGTCAGGTCTCCTTCGGGCATTTCTGGGTACTTGTTGTAGAGCCAGGCGCCAACAATAAAATCCAGAACCGCGTCACCAAGGAACTCGAGTCTTTCGTTGTCTTCCAATGCCTCGGGATGTTCATTTAGGTAAGAACGATGGGTTAATGCACGGCTGAGGAGCAGTAAATTGTTAAAATCTGGAAGGACTCTGGCAGCAAATTCCTGCGGCGACTCTCCTGCAGAATGAGAAGAATAAAAGGTCAATGAATTCTCCCGGAATAAGGAGAGCGCCAGCCACCCCTTGCGAGTGGTTCGCGTTCACATTATTCCATTTTATTGAGGTATGCTTGATTTATACCCTGAACCGGTTATTACTGCAACTATTGGAGACTTAAAATCTTCATCATTCTTTAACGCTGCTGCCCAAACCAAAGCCGAGGTTGGTTCCATGAAAAATCCCGCTCTTGCGGATTCTTTCCAGGCTACGCGGAGGTCATCTTCCGCAATAACCAACACCCTGCCTTTCTCACATTGAAGACGCTTGAGGATCGGTTGAGCACGGGCTGGTTGTGTGACCCTCACTCCTTCAGCCAGTGTATAGATTACAGGCACATCGCGTGTCTCAATCATATTATGCCTATACGCATCGTATAAAGGGGCGCATCCCTGGGATTGAACGCCTACATAGTAAGGCTGCCTGGTAATATGACCCGCCTTCTCCAGGTTTTCAAACCCCCTCATAAGGCCGTAAAGCAATCCGCCGTGTCCAAATGGAACGAGAATGGTACCCGGTGCTTGCCCTAACTGCTCAAAGAGTTCATACGCCATGGTGGCAATGCCGCACAAGCCGAAGGGCATCCAGGCGTGACTGCCATATACCGCCCCCTGGTCGACCGCTGCAAGCACAGCTTTTGTGGCTTCACTTCGTGTACCGGGCACCAGAACCAGATTTGCGCCATAGGCTTCGATCTGGATCCTTTTTGGCCCTGATGCTGAGTCAGGAGCGTATACCCGCGCCTGGATGCCCGCCCTGGCGCAATAGGCGGCAAAAGAAGCACCGGCGTTCCCTGACGAATCTTCCACAGCGAAGTCCACACCGCGGGATTTCAAAAAACTTACCAGAACTGTGGAGCCCCTGTCTTTGTAGGATCCAGTGGGGTTCTGACTTTCCATTTTTATAAATATCTTGTTCTTGTCGGTTTCGAATGGGATCAGGGGTGTATTCCCTTCGCCCAGAGAAATCATTTCACCATTGGCCGGCAAACCCAAAGCAGGAAAATAAGATCCCAGTCCTGATGATGGATTGCCTTCCAACCGTTGATAGGCAGGAAATTCCACATGATCATAAATCCCACCACATGTGCACTTGTAGGGGGCGCCATTTTCAGGATAGGGTTTTCCACAAACGCTGCAAGCTACCAGAGCCATTCGAACTCCCGAAAAAGTGAATGACATCATTATAAACTCAACCTCTTCCTTAAAAATCAGGTTCAAAAAAGTGATTCTGCTATAATTATGGGCGTGGATTTTCAAATCGCAAGTCACCAGTCCGATGCGTATCAGATCAACACCGAGGTTTATTCTGGACCCCTGGATCTTTTGCTGCAGTTGATCGAAAAAGCCGAGCTGGATATCACACGGCTCGCCCTGGCACAAGTAACCGACCAATACCTTGAATACATGCACACGCTCGAAGTCCAGAACGCGTCTGATGTTTCGGCGTTCCTGGTCATCGCCGCCAGACTCGTGCAAATAAAATCATCCGCACTTCTACCACGACCTACCCTTCCGGGCATCCAGCTCGAAGAAGACCCCGGAGATGAACTGGCCCGCCAATTGATCATCTACAAAAGGTTCAAGGAACTCTCCGGTTTCCTGGAAAAACGCGAGATCGACAATCTAAGAACCTACTTAAGGCTGGATACATCCCCCAGGACGAGCCTGATCGCCAAACTTGATATCAGTGAACTCACTCTTGAAAAACTGATCGATGCCGCAAGGGAAATTCTGAATGATCACAACAATCTGCCGCCTTTGAGCGAGGTCGTCTCCTTCCCGCGCGTGACGATCCGTGAAAAGATCAACACCATCCTTGACACGCTCAAACGCGAAGGAAAACTGTCCTTCAGCAGTCTGATCACCAAGAAGGATAACCGTGTTGAGATCGTGGTTACTTTCTTGGCCATGCTGGAATTGGTAAAGCGTCACATGGTCGAAGCAACCCAAAACGCGCTTTTCGGATCGATCGATCTGATCCCTGAGGGCGATCTGGCCGGGATCGACGACCAGGATCTTGAATTTGGTGATTAATTATTTTTCTAAGCGTTACTGCTATCCTCGTTTTCCCCTGTAAACAAATTATAAGGAAGCTTGTTCCCCACCCAGACGGCCATGAGGCTGATGTTGTCGTCGCTCTCTTTTAAGTCTGGCAGCGCCTCACGAACACATTTACAGATCACCTCGAAAGAATCTTCCTTTGGCCAATCTGTAGCAAATCCGGGAAGTTGGCTGCGATCCAGTTGCGGTGGATGGAGCTGCCAACCTTTTTGAGTTAATGTTTCGAAAATGTTTCCTTTTAGTTCTTCATGCAGGTTACACCAGCTTTCCAAAATAATACCTGCAAAGTCAGCGGATTTTTCAAATAGACCCACACTATTCTTGACCCTGATCGGCACCGGTGCCAGGCTGCTGTTGCGAAAGCCGGGTAATTTCACACCGCTGGAAAAGAGCGACGATATTTTAGCCCGCTGGTTGGAAGTACATTTTTCCAATTCGCTAAATACTTCCTGAAGGATCGTGAGCCGGTAATCATCGCGCATGAACTCGTTAACGGTATGAAACGGCAGCATTTGAATTTCTTTTTTATCCATGATCTACTTATCCTTTGGTCAATTTCCTGATAATGCGGCGCTCACATGGTCGCTGGCTTCATCCAAACGCCTGATCTCCTCATCGGTCAAACTCCAACCTACCGCTCCGGCGTTTTGTTCAACCTGGCCGATCTTCTTCGCGCCGGGGATGGCCAGCGTACCCTTGGCAATCACCCAGTTGATCGCGACCTGCGCAGCCGTTTTTCCGTCGTGGTCCAATCCGATGCCCTTCATCAATTTGATCAAGGGTTGGATGGTCTGAAGCAGAACCCGGTTGTAATGGGCGGACCGGGTACCTTTGGGCGGATTCTCTGGCGTGTATTTGCCGCTCAGCACACCCATGGCCAATGGGCTGTATGCAATCACCCTAATACCGTTGGACATGCAGTAATCGATCAAACCGTTCTTTTCGATCCTGCGTTCCAACAAGTGATATTCCACCTGGTTGGATGCCAGTCGGATGCCTCGTTTTGACAAGGCGTCCGCGGCACGTTTGGTTTGCTCAAGATCATAATTCGAAACACCAACCGCCCGGATAAGTCCATCCGCATAAACATCGGCCATCTGGTTCATCCATGATTCAATGGAAACTGGCGGCATAGGCCAGTGCACCTGATAAAGATCGACCTTAGGCAAGCCAAGCCTTTGCAGACTACCCCGCAAAGCTTTGCGAAGAGCGTCTTTTGCCATGCGCCAGGGATACGGCATGATCTTCGTGGCCACAAGGATCTCCTGGTTCGCTGTTGGGATGAACTGACCCAGGAATTTCTCTGATTTGCCCTGCCCGTAAACTTCAGCCGTGTCAAAAAAGGTGATCCCATTCTCAATGGCTGAAAAAAAGGTTTCACGAACGTCTTTATCAGAATACTGATTTCCAAAGCCCCAAACGAGACGGTCTCCCCATGCCCAGGTCCCAATCCCGATATTGATACTATCCAGAAATGAATTTTCTGTTTGCGGATGTTTTTGCATGCTGCCCTCCGAATGATTTCTTCACCCATTATACTCACGAATTCCGGTTTCACATTACCGCATGCCAAGTAGGATATAATTCTTAGCATCTAATCATTTGTATTGCAGGGATCGGAATGTCAGAAGACGTAACCCCCATTCGACAACAATATCTTGACATCAAGAAAAAATACCCCGATACGATCGTCTTTTTCCGCCTGGGGGATTTTTATGAGACCTTCGACGATGATGCCGAGATCACTTCACGCGAGCTTGACATCGTGCTCACCAGCCGCGGGGTTTCCAAAGGGCAGCGCATCCCCATGGCGGGCATTCCCTTTCACGCCGTCGAAAATTATCTTTCGAGACTGATCGATAAGGGATATCATGTAGCCATTTGTGAACAGGTTGGGGTTCAACCTAGCAAAGGTCTCTTTCCCCGAGAAGTTGTCAGAGTGGTCACACCGGGAACCATCTATGAACCGGGTTTACTTAAAGGAGACCACAATAATTACCTGGCTGCCGTGACCTACACCGAAGACCGTTTTGGACTCGCCTTTGTGGATATATCCACCGGTGAATTTCAGTGTACGGAAAGCCCAAGTCTTGATCCGATTAACGACCTCCGTTCTGAATTAATTCGCCTTTCAGCCGCTGAAGTGCTTGCCCCGGAATCGCTGCGCCTGGACGAATTGGCTGCCACACACCTCACCCGCCTTTCTGACTGGCGTTTTGAATCTGGCCGCTGCCGGGAATCCATTTTACGAAACATGGACGTTAGCACTCTGGATGGATTCGGTCTGGAAGGATCTCCCCTCGCAATCCAGTCCTGCGGGGTCATCCTGCAGTATTTGAAGGACACTCAACCCTCGGCGCTGTTGCTGCTGCGAGGAATTTCTGTTTATTCCACCTCCGAGTTCATGACCCTCGACGCGGCCACGCAACGCAATCTCGAGCTGACCGAAACGATCCGTCGCGGAGAGACGCGTGGTTCACTCCTTTCAATTTTAGACCAGACCATTACGCCCATGGGGCATCGCCTGATCCGCCAGTGGGTCGGAAAACCCCTGCTCAATCTCAAACAGATCCAAGACCGGCAAAACGTTTTGGAATTCTTCCTTACTCATTCCATGGTTCGGATCGGCTTGAGAAGCCTTCTCACGAATTTTGGCGATCTTGAACGCCTTTCCAATCGGGTGGCGTCAGGAAACGCCCTGCCCCGCGATCTGGTGGCTTTGAGAGGCATCCTGAATCGTTTGCCAGGCATTCTGGCAGTTTTACCTGACACGGAACAAAGCCTTTCAGAGATCCTCGATAACTTTCATTTAATTCCTGAGGCCCTGGAATTATTGGAACACTCGATCCAGGAAGACCCTCCGGCAACCCTGCAAAACACGGGCATCATTCAAAATGGTTATTCAGAAGAACTGGATCATATTATCGAGACCTCCAGACACGCACGCGAATGGATCTCGAATCTCGAGAGCCTGGAACGAGAGCGGACCGGCATCAGGACTCTCAAGGTTGGATTCAATAAAGTGTTTGGGTATTATATTGAGATCACGCACAGCAACAGTCACCAGGCCCCTGCGGAATACATCCGTAAACAAACCCTGGTGAACGCAGAACGCTACATCACGCCGGAGATGAAAGAATACGAATCGCTGGTGCTTAACGCTGAAGAACGAATTCACGAATTGGAACTCAGACTTTTCAAGGAAATTTGTCAACAACTGGGAACCTGCCACCAGAGATTGCTTCAAACCTCTCGAGCGCTGGCAGAACTGGATGTGCAGGCAGGTCTGGCTGAGATCGCAGCGCTGCAAAACTATTGCAGACCTGAACTCACGGAAGGTTCAACATTGGAAGTCATTGATGGCCGCCACCCGGTGGTGGAAACAATGCTATTTGAAAAACGTTTCGTGCCGAATGATATCCTCCTTGAAGAGAACGAGATGATCCGCATTATTACCGGTCCTAACATGAGCGGAAAATCAACCTTTCTTCGACAGGTCGCGCTGATCGTACTGATGGCACAGATCGGATCGTACGTACCCGCAGCCAGCGCCAGAATCGGTCTGGTGGACCGCATTTTCACCCGCATCGGCGCCCAGGACGAGATCCATGCCGGACAATCCACCTTCATGGTTGAGATGATCGAAACTGCCAACATCCTCAATCACGCGACCCCGCGCAGCCTGATCATTCTGGA